>JAHIYL010000110.1 GCA_018815145.1 Nanobdellota archaeon
ACCCTCAAATGACATCTTTTGCTATATAAAGAAATGTATAGAATATGTATAATTCAATATGAATAATATCATAATATGAAAATCAGCTTCTTTTAAGGAAAATCACACCCTTCTCAGAAAGACTAATTTTTCGGGTCCTTCCTGACTTACTGATGTTAATGAGGTCAAACTCTGAAAGCCTGTCAAGTTTCTGGTTAGTAGTCATCCTCGTTATTTTGAAATTTTGTGTAATATCTTTCTTTATGCACTGTGGTCTATTTTGGATAAAGCTAAGGATTGACAGATACTGCAGATCAAGCCTGATATCAGCAATATCAAGTTTTGCCTTGATTGCCATATTTGAAAGGATTAGGATAAGGACAGCATATCCAAAACTTGTTATGAAAGATATGTCTTGGATATAGTATTTTGAATTTATACCGATGAATACCAGATCAATGATACAGACTGCAATTATCCCAAGGACAACACCTGCCATCTTTCTTGTGTGTTTTTTTGATGTGAGTATAATGAAGACCCAAAGTGATATCAAAAGAAATGTTATATTTGCAAGAGGAGTGATGAGGTCAAAAATTGCTGCTGTGAACATAACTGGTGAAAAATTTTCTATCATTTGAGATATGAGTGGCTGCACTATGAAAAAATCAAAATTTATGATTGCTGCAAGTGAAACAAGTATCCAGACAATTGTCCTTTTGAAGGAACTCTTGAATTCACTGCTCTTCCCTGCATTTATGACCAGGAATATGCCAAAGAGATACGCAGAGAATCTCGTAATATTCATTACTATAGTATAGAAAAGCGTGACTGGACGCATGCCTGAAATATTTATCGCTAACTGGTTTCTTGTAATTATATTGAATATTGCAAAAGCAATCTCCCAAATGAAGATGAATAACAATATAAATGACACATAGCCAAAAACCTGTCCCTTAGGTGTCCTGAAATAATTTTCCTTTTGGAACTTATAGAAATTCACGACAAGCACCAGTATCAAGTACAATATTACATATCCATAAAAAACAGGCCAAAATATGGTGTTTGCCTTGAAGAGAGCAAGTATAGTACATGAAATTATCCAGACAATAAAAGAAATCCATGCAACATTTCTTGAAAATTTCATTATAATTTAAATACTAATGCTAAGTTTATATGATTTTCTGAATTTGGAAATGTCATTAATTTTTTATACTTAAACCCAGTAACCTAATCCATGTCCCTCCTATATCCAATTACAGCAAGTGTTGGACTTGTGATAGGCAAAATCATTGACAAATACAATTTCAACAAAAACAAGATTACTCCAAAACAAGATATGTTCATTGTCTTCTTGATAATGTTTTTTGGAAGCATATTGTTTCTTTTTTTAAGAGGAACTGAATTCCCTCTATTGAATAGAGGATTAATGCGAATTCTATTATTGCTGATAATTGTCTCATTCATCCAAAATTTTTTTGAATTCAAAGGAGTGGCTGCTAAGGAGCTGAGTTTCAGGGAACCGATCTCAAATCTTCAGCCGATTTTAACAGGCTTTTTTGCATATCTGTTTTTTCCAACTGAGAGAGAACTAAAATATTTAATCGGAATCATCCTTGGAACAATATTCATCTATTGGGGCCATACCCAAAAGAGAAAATTGCAGATTGACAAAGGGACTATATACATCCTATTTGGAGTCATTTTTGGGGCTCTTTTGTCATCAATTTATAAGCTTGGACTCGAAAAAATTACACCTGAATATCTCTTTTTGTTCAGAACTGGCGGAACATTATTCCTTCTTGTAATCTTTGGAAAAATCAAGTTTTCAGGACTTAATAAAAAAAATACTTCCATGGCCATATTTGCTGCAACTTTATACCTGATTGCCAGTTTACTATACTTGTACTCAATACAGATATTGGGAATTAATCAGACTATATTGATACTTTTTATAGGACCGGCACTAACTTACGTATTGAGTCATTTTATACTTAAAGAAAAAATATCCAAAAAAAGAGTGCTGACAAGTGTACTTCTTGGGATTTTAGTGATTATTATGTCAATTATATAATCATTTATACATAACTCTCAGCATATCAGACTTTGTGATAATCCCTTTTAGCTTCTCCTTCTCTTTCACGAGAACCAGCGGAAATTGGATGAGAAGACTTGCGATGACATCCTTTTTTGTATCGAGAGGAATGATTGGCGGAGAATCCTGCATGACGTCAGCTATCAGTTTGTCAGGCGTTCCAAATTTAATCATACTTTCTAAAAGAATCCTCTCGCTCACATATCCCACAGCATGATTACCATCTATGACAGGGATCTGGCTGATGTCATTATTTTTCATCTTCCTGATTGCGGACCTTATAGAGTCTTTTGAAGATACATTGATTATCTTTGAACTCATTATGTCCTTGGCAGAAAAATCGCTCTTTGTCTGGATCTGGTTAAGGGTCTCAAAAATTTTTTTTGCATTGTTGAAGCTTGGATCAATTTTCTCTGATTCAATTTTTGCTATTAGCGATTGAGATACTCCGCTTCTTTGAGCTAGTTCCTTCTGCGTCAGGTTCAGTCGTTTTCTAAGTAATTTTATTTCTTTTAGGTTATTCATAGAATCAAGAATAATTTTAAATCATTTATATTCTTTACGGAATATTCTTATTGGAATATTTTTGTCAAGAAGCTTTTTAAATGCCTCTTTGTTTAAAGAGAATAAAAAGGGGTTAGGTTATTAGAAAAAAAATTAAATATTCAATTTAGCCCAATAAACCAATAGGAGGAATGAATAAAAATGAGTGTATTTGGAAAAGGAAGAGTATTTTTTTCGTCCGAGAGCGTCGGTGCAGGCCATCCGGATAAAGTTTGTGACATGGTGAGTGATTCAATACTTGATGCATGTTTTAAAGACGATCCAACTTCAAGAGTTGCAATAGAATGCCTGACAAAGACCGGCTCAATCATGGTAGCAGGAGAACTGACAACTTCAACTTATGTTGAAATCCAGGATATTGTCAGAGAAACAGTAAGAGAGATTGGATATGATAATCCTGATTATGGATTTGATTGCGATTCAATGGGTGTCTGGGTCAACATATCAAAACAAAGTCCTGATATTGCCCAGGGTGTAAATGAAGGAACTGCGAAAGGAAAAGAAGGTGCAGAGCAGGGAGCTGGAGATCAGGGAATGATGTTCGGTTTTGCAACAAACGAAACACCTGAATTAATGCCTCTTGCAATATCAATGGCACACAAATTGGTCTATAAGCTTGCAAAGATAAGGAAGACATCTGAGATGAAATATCTGAGACCCGACTGCAAGAGCCAGGTTACAGTCGAATATGTTGACGGAAAACCAAAAAGGATTGATAAGGTAGTCATGGCTTGTCAGCACGATCCTGATGTTGATCTGGAAGTATTAAGAAAAGAAGTTGTTGAGAAGATTGTAAAGCCTATCTGCAAAGAATGGATAGATTCTGAGACTGAGTATTTTGTCAATGGTACAGGAAGATTTGTCATTGGTGGACCGGTTGCTGATGCAGGGGTAACAGGAAGAAAGATAATCGTCGACACTTACGGTGGAATAGGCAGGCACGGAGGAGGAGCATTCTCAGGCAAGGATCCTTCAAAAGTTGACAGGAGCGGAGCATATTTTGGAAGGTATGTTGCAAAGAATGTTGTTGCAGCCGGTCTTGCTGACATGTGCGAAGTACAGGTTGCGTATTGCATTGGAGTTGCAAAACCTATGAGCGTGTGGGTCAATACATTCGGGACCAACCATATTCCTGAAAAGAAGATAGAGGAGCTTGTGGAAAAAAATTTTGACTTCAGGCCTGCAAAGATAATTGAGCATCTAAAACTTAGAAGGCCTATCTACAAAAAGACAGCTGCATATGGGCATTTTGGCAGGGATGACCCTGATTTCACATGGGAATACACTGACAAGGCAGATGTGCTCAAAGAAGAGGCCGGACTTTAGGTTGGTGAAGTATTAATTTTTTTGATTTTTTTCTCTTTTTATTGTCAAAGGCCACAGATTATAACAGGCAATGTCAATTTAATTGTGTAATTTATTAGAATTTTTTTATTGCCTCCTCTATGACAGCGACGGATTTGCAGGCAAATCCTACTCCACAGACGAGTACCCCATATTTCATACAGGAACCCCGTCTGTTCCGTCGCGTCTCGGAGGCATTAAAAAATTATTAACACAGAATAGTTGACATCACCATTATAACAAAAGATTTAATTATAAAGATATTTTCATATACTTGATTCTATATGACTAAGCCACGCAACCCTCAATCAAGGCAA
Organism: Nanobdellota archaeon; assembly: GCA_018815145.1. Classification (GTDB taxonomy): domain Archaea; phylum Nanobdellota; class Nanobdellia; order Woesearchaeales; family GW2011-AR15; genus WJJD01. The sequence goes on from JAHIYL010000110.1 coordinate 4,297, forward strand.
CCAATCAGATCAAAGAAACCTGGTCTAAAAGAGAAAATAAAAAAACATCTAAACCTTCGTACTCTCCTTATCACTATTGTAGGGATTATTCTTCTTCTTATGTATTCCAAATACATAACTGCAGTCGTACTGATGGTAGCTTTTCTGCCACTGGCATGGTACACTGTCCAATTCACCAGATTTATCGACGGAATAACAATTGAGACTCACACTGCCAGCTGTATCCTGCTCGGATTCATGTTCGGTTCTCAATTTGGCATGATCAGTGGTTTTGTTTTATCAAGTGTTGCATATCTTGGTAATGGGATAGCAAAGATTAGAGGATACTTAGATATCATCTATACCGGCCTTGGTGCAGGTTATGTGGCAGGATATATGGCAGCAAATACAACATTCAGTTTTGAAGTCGTATTTGTCCTTGTGACCCTAATAAAAAATTTTGTTTCGTTCATATTGAACCATCTTTTCTTTGATCCGGACAAGCTGTCAAATTTCACATATAGGATTACATCGACATTTTTGAACACACTTGTCTACAGGGTCTTCTTTGTGCTGATATATAATATTGTATCACTGCTTCAATAAGAAAATCATATAATCTAGATATCATTGGATAAATTTAAATAAAGTCGTCTTTTCTCACACACTGATAATACCTAAATCATAAACAAGCCGTCGTGGCAGTCTGCTTTAGTTAAAGTAGACGAGCAAACCAGTAAGGACTATGTTGCCTAAAACACGGCAAATAGTCCGAATACAAATAAAAAAATATAATAATTAAAAAGCCGTCGTGGCACAATCTGGCTACTGCGCAGGACTGGAACATTGGAATAATTTCAGTGATCCTGTTTCCTCACGGATTTCCCGGTTCAAAAGAGCTTTTAAAAAACCTCGGAAAAACACATTAAGGAGGGCATAAAGCCCTCCGAAACCCGAAGTGGTTTTTTTTTGCTCATGAAAGTCCGGGCGGCGGCGCTTTTTTTATATTTATATTGGACTACTCAAAACATTTTATGTATTTTGATGTAGTCCATGATCATTTCCATTAATGCTTTCTAAAAGGATTACTGTTGTGGGCGGCGCTTTTCCTCAATTAATTTGATTCACTGATGAAAATGATGCACAATACTCTTAGAAATTAAAATATGCAAAACCATCCAAAAAAATTGTTTAAAAGAAGTTAAGAAATAGAAAACTAATCACCTAAACATCGATCATCTCAATCTCGATATTTAAGCCTTCAGGTATCGGAACTCGCATGACAAGTCTTAGTGCACGCTCATCAATCCCGAGCTCTATCAGTCTCTTATGCACTCTGAGCTCAAATCTTTCCCATGTCTCCGTACCTTCACCATCCGGGCTTTTTCTGGTTGTGACCCGCATCTTTTTGGTCGGTAGAGGGATTGGTCCGCTCATATCAACACCTGTCTTCTCTGCTATCTCTCCTATACTTGCACATACCTGATTAATCTTATCAATTTCAGTACTTGCCAGTTTTATTCTTGCTCTCTGCATCTGATTACCTTTGTTATTATTGAATATTTGTTTGCTTCATGATAAATCTGATTTATTCCTTTTTCATAAAGGAATAACTGAAATTTCAAAATTTCAATTTATTCACCATGGATATATAAAAAATTAATTTAAAATTTATTCCAATTTTTTTGCAACAAGATCTATGCACATCCCAGCAGCAACAGTTGTTCCTGAATCCCTGATTGCGAATCTGGACATCTGCGGTATCACTGACTGCTTCTCAATAACCAGAGATGTTGTAGGCTTAATTTTTACAATTGCAGCATCTCCATTCTTGATAAAGTCCGGATGTTCTGCAATAGTCTCTCCTGTTGCAGGATTAAGCTTTTTTACAATCTCTGTTATCTGGCATGCAACCTGCGCTGTGTGGATATGGAATACTGGTGTATATCCTACAGTGATTACTGTTGGATGGTTAAGTACAACCAGGTGTGCTGTAAATTCTGTTGCAATAGTAGGAACATTGTCTGTATGCCCTATGACATCTCCTCTTGCAAGGTCTTTTTTTCCGATTCCCCTTACGTTGAATCCGACATTGTCACCTGGCTCTGCTGAGGTAAGCTGCTCGTGGTGCATCTCGATTGACTTGATTTCACCATAAACTCCCTTTCCTTCTCTGCCTGGAACAGCAATTATCTTATCACCGGGTTTCATGACGCCCGTCTCAACCCTTCCGACCGGAACAAGGCCGATCCCTGTGATGTTATATACATCCTGAACAGGAAGTCTTAAAGGCAATGCAGTAGGTTTTTCAGGAACTTTGAAATTATCAAATGCTTCCATCATGGTTGGGCCTGTATACCAAGGCATGTTCTCTGATTTTTTTGCAACATTGTCGCCTTTCAATCCTGAAGTTGGAATCATCTGTACTTCTTCAAGTTTGTAACCGACAGTCTTCAGAAGACTCTCAACTGCAGTCTTTGCTGTCTTGAATTTTCCTTCATCATATTTTGCCATGTCCATCTTATTGATGATTACCATCAATTGGCTGACTCCAAGAGTCCTTGCCAAGAAGACGTGCTCTTTTGTCTGTGCCATGACTCCATCATTGACATCGACAACAAGGCATCCTACGTCTGCCTGTGAAGCGCCGGTAATCATGTTCTTGACAAAATCCCTGTGCCCTGGTGCATCAATGATAGTGAAATCATATTTTCCTGTTGAGAATTTCTTATGGGCAAGGTCAATTGTAATTCCCCTTTCCCTCTCTTCTTTAAGATTGTCCATGACATATGCGAATTCCCATCCACCTTTTCCAGCTGCATCAGCCATCTCTTTGAATTTCCTTAGCTGCTGCTCTGAGATAGCACCTGAATCATACATCAATCTACCGACTGTTGTTGATTTTCCGTGGTCAATATGCCCAATGACAACCATGTTCAAATGTTCTTTTTCTTTTGCCATTTTTTTCTCCTCCGTTTTTAATAATTATTAGTTGTATTATTCTTTTGAACAGAAAATTATTCTTGTTTAAAAGGTTTTCTATTCACTCTCCTCTTGCTTAAGGCCTTTTCTCTCCCTTATCTGATTAATAATTTTATGCTGAAGCTCATCAGGCATCTTTTCAAACTGCTGATCTGTCACATAAAATGTCGCTCTGCCCTCTGTTGCACTTCTAAGATCTCCTGAAAGTCCAAACATCTCACCAACCGGAAGCTTTGCCTTGATAACTACAAATTCCTGTTCAGTATTCATCTCAAGAAGCTGTCCTCTTTTTGCTGATATCAATTTTGACATCTCTCCCATGAACCTCTGAGGTCCTTCAAACTGCAATACCTGGACAGGTTCAAACAGCACTGGCTTTGCATCGTTCATAGCTGCTCTAATACCTTCTCTGACAGCAGGATAGACCTGTGCCGGCCCCCTGTGGATTGAATCCTCGTGAAGGCTCATATCATTTAGTGTAATCAAAACACCTACACCTGGCTCCCTTGCAAGCGGACCGGCATTCATGACATCTTCAAACATGTCAAAAATTAGTTCAATTACTTCACCCATATGGACTTGTCCTCTTGTACCGTCAAGAAGCACATTGCCATTTGCGATGCATTTTATCTTTCTTGTGACTTTTGTGTCCCAACCATATTTTTCAAATGCTTCCCATATCTCAGGAGTCTTTTTCTTGATTCTCATCTCTGGGATTTCACCTTTTCTTATAGCATCCACTATCTCCATGCTGAGCGGTTCAGCTGTAAAATAAAACTTATTATGCTTGTTAGGTGATTTTCCTTCATGCTCTCCTGATTTTTTTGTGACTGATTCTCTGTATACTACAATAGGTGGTGAGGTTTTGACTTCGAGTTTTTTCTCTGTCTTGATCCTGTTCTCAATTATCTCAAGATGAAGTTCTCCCATACCGGAAAGAAGGTGTTCTCCTGTCTCTTCATTGATCAGGATTCTGATTGAAGGATCCTCTTTGCCGACTTTTCTCAATGTATCGATAAGCTTTGGAAGATCACTTGGTCTCATTGCTTCAATAGCTTTGGTGACAACCGGCTCAAAAAGATGTTTTATCTGCTCAAATGGCTCAGACGGCTCAAAAGTCACTGTCTCACCGGCACGACCATCTTTAAGTCCGGCAATACCAATGATATTACCTGCAGGAACATTGTCCACAACTTCTCTTTTTGCTCCATTAAATATATAGATCTGCTGAAGCCTTGTGTCAATCTTTGCCATATTAAGGTGTACTGCATCTCCTTTTCTGGCAGTTCCTGAAAATAATCTGCCTGTGCACACTTCTCCGGCAAGTGGATCAACAACAACTTTTGTAATCACAAATCCAAGAGGACCATTAGGATCGCAGGCAAGAAGTGCTTTTCCCATTGTTGATTCGACATCTCCATGCCATATCTTTGGAATCCTGTATTTCTGAGCAACCAATGGATTAGGAAGGTGCCTGACTACTGCATTGAGGAGAACCTCATGAATGGGCATCTCTTTTCTGAGCTTCTTCAATGCATCAGGGTCATCAGAATTATATGCATCATATACTTTGTCAAAATTGACACCTTTATTCTGCATAAAAGGCACGCTCAGTGCCCAGTTATGGAAAGCTGATCCAAAGCAGACAGATCCTTCATTCACATTGACATTCCATCTTCCTTTGAATTCAGGTGGAGTGATGCTGTCTATTAATTTGTTGACTCCTGTGATGATCTTTACAAATCTCTCCTGCATCTGCTGAGGATTCAGCTGAAGCTCTTTTATCAGCCTGTCAACCTTATTTATGAATAGGATAGGTTTCACTCTCTCTTTAAGTGCCTGCCTCAGGACTGTCTCTGTCTGCGGCATCATACCTTCTGAAGCACACACAAGTACAATGGTCCCGTCTGCAGCCCTCATGGCCCTGGTGACGTCTCCGCCAAAATCTACGTGGCCCGGTGTATCCAGAAGATTTATCAAAAATTCATCATTATTGAGAGTATGGACCATAGACACTGCTGAAGTATCAATTGTGATCCCTCTCTGTGCCTCATCCTCGTGAAAATCCAGGACGCACATCTTGCCTGCAAGATCTTCAGACATCATGCCTGCTCCTGACAATAGATTGTCAGAGAATGTTGTCTTACCATGATCAATATGAGCACATATTGCAATGTTTCTAATATTTACAGGTTTCTTCATGATTCGAGTAACCTTATCAACCATCTTTTCTGCCATTTATTATCACCTATGTATTATTTCAATACGCATTGTATTGTTTTTATTATATAATCAATTTTTGAAATCTAATTCAAAAGACATGCATCTCATGCACTGTCTTATAAGTATGCATCTCCTTCTCATCAAACCAGAGAGCGATCTCTTTTTCAGCATCTTCTTTGTTTCCTGATGCATGGATAAGATTCTTGATCGCTATATTTTTCTTATCAGCATAATCATATGAATGATGAGCAAAATCTCCTCTTATTGTCCCTGGAGTTGCCTCTTTTGGCTCAGTTGGCCCTACAAGCTTCCTTACCACATCCACTGCATGGATGCCTTCTATAGCCATCGCAAGGACAGGACCGCTTGTGATGAATTCTTCAAGCCCTATATAGAATTTTTTGTCGACATGGGCTGAATAATGCTTTTTTGAAAACTCTTTATCTACCCACACCAATTTCATACCGACTGTCTTTAACCCTGCAGACTCAAATCTTGAGATGATTGTTCCCATAAGCCCTCTCTGGATAGCGTCAGGCTTGAGCAGTACTAGTGTCCTCTGGAATAATGATTGTGGCATTTTTTTGCACCTCTGAATATATTTATGAATGTTTTTTGAATGAATAATGATTATTTGACAGTAAAATTACAATTGAATGATAATACAAATAAAGGAAATGGAAAAAAAATTATTTTTTCAGACCCTTTTTGATTTCACTGTACTCTTTTGTCCACCTGGTCTCTCTGGGCTTTCTCTTCAGTTTTATCTGATTCTTCTCGCACTTGTTTGAACAGAAATAAAAGACCTTTGCATCTTTCTTGACAAACATCTTGCCTGTTCCCTGTTCAATCTCTTTTCCGCAAAAACTACAGACTGCCATTTTTATCCCATCCCCCTACCAGCTCTGGTGAGTGGCCTTGCTTCAATCTCTGTCTCTCTGAGCATAAGAGTATCTCCCATCTGGATGGGACCTCGCACATTTCTTCTGATGATCTTGTTCTGATCCTTGCCGGATAGGATCTTGCACCTTATCTGTGTTATCTCTCCTCTTGAACCAGTCCTTCCTATCACTTCCTCAACAATAGCCGGATGCGCAACTGTGAAATACACTTTTTTCTTGTCAGTTGATCCGGTTTTTGAGTCACTACTCCCCCGCATTTTTTTTAGTGCCATTTTTATCCAACTACTTGCTCAATTCTGATATCAGTGCCTTTGCTTCCCCTTCCTGTGTAATTGATACTGCAGATGTCCCGACTGACAACCCAGCTGCAGCGCCTAGTTCTTCTTTTGAAGGAATCTGGATACACAAAATACCCTTTTCTTCACACAATAGCGGAATATGCATTGTGATTTCAGGAGGAGTGATATCCTTTGCAACAGCAACAAGTTTTGCTGTTCCTCTTTCAATGGATTTGGTAACTTCGTTACCGCCTTTCTTGATCTTTCCCGTTGTCCTGGCAATCTCAATTGCCTCATAAACTTTATCTGCCTGTTTTTCATCCATTAACGACCACCTTTTAATTTAATATTTTTATA
>JAHIYL010000111.1 GCA_018815145.1 Nanobdellota archaeon
AGGAACTGTTGTTGGAAACAATAATTACGAAAGTATATCTATGCTTGGAACGCCTATTGAAGAAAGTCTTGAATTAATAAAAGAAATTGTCACGAATAAAAATTTTAATTATTTGGGCATTCACAATCACCTTGTTAGCCAAAACACTAATTTAGAACTATGGGAAAAAAATATAAAATCTCTAAGTGAATTTGTTTTGGATCTTAAAATCAACCATAATATACGATCAAAAATTTTAGATATTGGTGGTGGATATCCAATAAAATATCATTCTCCACAGAATGTACCTACAATACAAGAAATAATAAAGAAAATACAAAAACATTTTACAAAATTAGATTGTCAACTGTATATTGAATCAGGTAGATACATTATGGGACCAGCAGCAATACTGATCTCTAAAATTGAAACAATAAAAATATATAGGGGAAAAAAGGTAATGATTATCGACAGTTCTGTTTATTCAAGCTCTATGGATACACTAGTTGTTGGACTGTTGCTTAATTGTCTTAATATTTCAAAAGAAAATTCACAGAAGATGTGTGAGTATATAATTCGTGGTCAGACACCTTGTTCATTGGATATATTTCGAAGAAAAGTTATTCTACCTGAGGTAAAAGAAGGTGATTTTATAGTTTTTATAAATGCTGGAGCATATAATTATTCAAGTGATTTCACTTTAGTTAATAAAGCCCAAGAATATGTGATATGAATGAACAAAAATGAAGTTATTCTGATAAACCCACCTATGGTTAATTCATATAATCCAAACCCTTCCCTCCTTAGATCTGAAGTATATGGTGAAGTTCCAGATGTAGATAATGTTCTTAACTATGGTCTATTGTCAATAGCAACCCACTTAAAAAAAAATGGAGTTAAAGTGAGAATCATCGATCATCAACTATCATTTGATTTTTCAGATTTAAAAGGTTTATTGAAAGATGAAACACCTCTTCTTGTTGGAATAAGTTGTGTTTCTGCATTTAGTTATCTGCCAACACTGGATATCGCAAAATATGTAAGGAACATCTTTCCGGAAACGATTATCTGTATTGGAGGCCAACATCCATCATCAATACCTAAGATAGTCTTTGAAGACTCAAAAGAAACAGACATTGTTGCAATTGGTGAATCAGAAGAAACAATATTAATTCTAGTGATGAAAATTAAAGGGAAAAAGGAATTCTCAAAAATAAAAGGAATTGCATTTAGACATGTAGACGGACAGATTGAATTTACTGATGTAGCAGAAGAGATCGATATCAATAAATTTGGCTTCCTTGAATACAATCTATTTCCCAATTTCAAAAGGATGTTTCCAATGGTTGAGGAATCCCGCGGTTGTGCATTCAACTGCAGTTTCTGTAGCAATAAGAGCTTTTATGTGAAGTGTCGGCAAAAAGACCCAAACATCCTTATTGAAGAAATAAAATATGTCCACAAATATTATGGTGGTGGTGATGCCATTCCATTGGTCCTACTTTGCTCAAATTTTGGATCTGATCCTATCAAGACAAAAAAATTCCTTTCTATGGCCAAAAATTTGGACTTTAAACTGGAATGCCTGGCTTCCATGAGGGTTGATAATAAGTGGGAACCCTATATTGATGATATGGGAACAATGTTCAGACAAGTAAGATTTGGATTGGAATCTGCATCTGTCGAAATATTGGAGAGAATGAACAAATCCTATGATGATAGAAAATACATTAGTTTGGCGTCTGAAGCATTCAAAAGGTTAAAAAAACAAAATATTCGGATTGAATGTAATATGATATTTGGTTATTGTGGAGAAAGTGCAAAAACACTGAATGAATCCCTAAGGTTCATATATTCTAACCCTATTGATAGCATTTGGGCATCAGCATTAATGGCATTTCCAGGATCACCATTCCTTAAAGATATTGACAAATTAGAAAGAGAATTCAATACAACCCTTGTCCACAATGAATTTTATGATAAGATTCATGCATGGCCTGTAAATCCAAGTAAAGTGTTTTCACATGAAGAGATGAGAATTTTCTGTCAGACTCTCCCAAAAATATTCAATAGCGAAGAAGCCTACTATGATTATATTAAGTGGATATCAGGTCC
>JAHIYL010000112.1 GCA_018815145.1 Nanobdellota archaeon
CCGATCTTTTCCACACCAAATAAGCATCTGTTTAATGCTGTGCAGTTCTTAGCCAGGCTGAAAAACCGAGAGTTCCAAAACCTATTTAATCTGGTGCATACTGAAGACCTGACTTACTTACAGTTGAAAAGACTGCTAAATGACTTTAAATTCAAAGAATTAAAAATTATCGGAACAAACCATTTGATTTCAACAAAAAATCCATTATTTGGCATTGGGCTTCTGGTCAAAGCAATTAAATGAAAAAATGATAAAAAAAATACTGAAATGGCCAATTGTGCTGTTAGAGAATAAATAAAATAAGTAAAAAAATAAAAAGAATTTAATCTTCTTTCTTCTTCTTTGAAGCAGCCTTTTTCTTTGGCTTCTCCTCTGCTGCTGCTTCAGCAGGCTCTTCAGGCATTGCCTCTTTATCAGCAACTGTATCGTCAGGAGCAGCCTTTTCTTCGGCCGCTGGTTCCTCTGATGCTGGCTCGGCTTCGACTTTTTCTTCTGCCTTTTTTGCTTTGACAGGCTTTTTCTTCTTATCTTTAGCTGGTTTTTCCTGCTTTACCTTTTCTTTCTTCTGCTTTTTTGGGCTTTCTGCTGCCTGTTTTGGCTTTTTTTCAGGAACTTCAATATCCAATTCTTTCCTGAATGCTTCTACCACTTCTTTGTGAGAGGCACCTTTTTTTATATTAATGACCTTGTCAAGTGGCTCCACATGCTTTATATTGCATTTTTTTCTTCTTGTCTCGCCATCTATGAGCACATAATTATCTTCCAGCATCTCAACAATGACGGCTTTTTTTCTGGCATCCCTGCCGGCAATCTTAATAAGAACTCTTCCAATTTCATACATTTTTTATTCCTCCTTTCTCTTATCTTTGTGCTTATGTGCTGTTACCAGCCACATCAAGAGATTACACTCGTGATTCTTCTTTGATCTTAAGCCTAGAACACTTTGAACATAGTACGCCGCCAAATGGTCTTTCCGGTCTCTTCCTTGTCTTGGGCATATTCTGCATCTTCAAAGGAAGGTCCCTGGCAACGCCCTGCAATACAACACCGCAGCCTGCGCATGTAGCTTTCTTTGGTTTCCTTTTTGAGTAATGTATCACTGTGCTTCCGCCCGGAAGCTTTTTTTTCACTCTTCTGAATGTCCTTGATTTGAATCGTCCTTCTGGCATAACCCTGTAGGAAAAGTGTTTTATTTATAAAGATATTGGTATGTTTGTCCTCTATATAAATCAAAAAAAGAGATATTTGATTAAACTAATCTAATAAATATTCAATACTTTCCTTATTCCCATGGAAAAGACAACCGAAAACAAGATATATACTCCAAGCCATCCCCAGTTGCCGACAAGAGGGACTCCTTCAAGCGGCTTGACTTTTTCATTTCCTATCTGGATTGTGGTAATAAAAGATTTTTTGATTTTTTCCTCCGGAGGATAGTATGATCGCTCCTCAGTTATCAATATCTTTTTAGAATAGGTCAGATCGTGATTCGTAAAATTCAGGTCATGTTCCCCTGCACTGCCTTTGACTATCCAGGTTACTTTTCCATTGACAATCTCCTGTGTTTTTGGAGTGTTTACAAAACTTAATTCTTCAGGAAGGATAAGTGTTATATCTCCTGCAATGCCTCTTGCTGCAGTGACTGTTGCTTCAAAAGGAGTGCCTGGATAGAGTGGATAGTATCCCATATGTGAATTTAGCCAGCCAAATATGATGATTATGGGAATGAATGTAAAAAGCGTCGGGCGCATGGAATGCGACATGTATTTCATGTTCACTTCCATCATCTTATTCTGAATCTTCATTGCCTTTTCAGGATGGTTCTTCAATTCCTTGATCTTGTTCTGAAGCTCTTTTTGCTCTTCCTTCATATCCTTCATCAGGCTCTGATTTGTGAGGTATTTGTAAGCTACTGTGATAAGAAGAGATATTGCAAAAGCAACAATGATGATGCTGATGAGGGGATTGATGACAAGAAGCGGACCAAGGGCTTTATCCAATAATGAAATTGCCATATTACAACAAAAGAAAAAGTTATTGCTTTTAAAGTTTGTTCATTACTCACAAAGAGAATAAAAGAGATTATCTGAATAATTAAATCTTATTTTCCCATGAATTTTTTCATCATAGGATTCATATCATACATATGATCCTTGGCAATATCTTCATATAATCTGTAGATTATCATCACAGTCAACAACAATCCTGTTCCTCTGGCAAGTGCGCTGGTAAGATCAGCTAGTGCAGCTAAAAAACCCACTGCTATGGCACCCATGACTGTAAGCGGACCTATATATCTCTCTAAAAGTCTTTCCAGTATCCTCTTATCTTTCCTGAATCCGGGTATCTGGAGTCCTGACGACATCATCTGGTCTGCCTGGCTGCCTGCATCCATGCCTGAGGTCTGCACCCAGAATATTGAAAATATGACTGAACCAATGACCATGAATAATATATATATCAAAGCCTGGACAAATATTGTTGTATTCCAGCCCGATCTTATGAAGGATTCCACAAGCGGCGGCCCGTTCAGGACACTGATGAATCCGACAGGAGTATTACCGCTGTAACCTCCCGGAAAGCAGAAAGGTGTGTTGGAAAACAGCCAACATATTGGATCTGCAGTCTTCAACCAGTTCTGCAGCATCCTGACCATAAGCTGTGTAGTCGCGAAAAGTGATGCAATAAGAATCACAGGCATGTTGCTTGTATATATGAAATTTAAAGGCCATCTGATACCATGCCCTCTTACTCTGCCGAACGAGAGAGGAATCTCGACTTTCATTGCCTGTGAATAAACAGCAATCATGAATACTGCAATCGTTGCAATAATAGACACTATGACCAGCAATGCCTCTTTGTAGTTGGCTTCAGGCAGATGAAAAAAAATCAATGCCCAAAGGCTTCCGACCGGTGTCTCCTGGCTTATCCAAAATGGCCTGCCATTGAAATCAAATATTGAGAGCAGCTGGATGATTATCTGCTTGCTGATGCCTGCAGCGATAAAGAGCGAGATTCCTGAGCCAAACCCCCATTTGCTGACAATCTCATCCATAAACACGACCAGCATGCCACCTAAAAAAAGCTGGAATATCAGTCCGAATTTGATAAATGCAATCTGTGACGCTGTAAGTACGATTATTGTTGCAGCACCGGTTGATTCAACCAAGAACTTATTTGTGATCGGATCAAAGAACCTGCCCGGTGCAAGTCCGCCCATCATCACATAGATCCCTGCTTCAAGAACAATAAAAAGTATTGACATCAGCTTCTGTATGCCTTGGTATCTCTGCTTGCCTTCATGAGATGTGAGATCAAACTTGACGATGCCTGACCCATTAAGCAACTGCAATATGATCGACCCGGTCACAATAGGTCCGATACCTAATGATAATAAGCTCCCGAACTCTGCTCCAAGTATGAGTGAAAGATATTCAAAATTCTGGAGAACATTATCTCCAATCCCATAGAGCGGGACCATGCCAAGCACATAGAAAAGCACAAGAACAATCAGTGTCCACTTAAGCTTCTCTTTGAAAGGAAGTCTTTTTTGTTTTGGAGAAGATACTTCTGGGAGATTTAGTATTATGTTATCAAAAAAAGACATTTTACCCCTTGTATAATAATTTTATTCTTCAATTTTTGCTGCATCAGGTTCAACAGCTGATTCAGTTTTTTCCTGCACTTTGATCATTACTATGCCGCCTGCCTTTGCGACCTTCTCTATTGCATTGCCTGTGGCAAAATCAACAGTGATATTGAGCTTTTTTGTGACATTGCCCTTTGACAACAGTTTATTGAATCCGATGCTGCCCAAATCTATTATGTATGTGTCTCCTTCCTGTTTTATAAGTTTTTTGGAAAGGAGTGAGTCCATTTGTTTCTGGATTGTAAAAAGATTTATTGTTTTGATTGTATCAATATTCTTTGATGTGAAACCATGCTTTCCAAGATAGTTCTTGTTTCCTTTTGTCACTTTCATGATCTTGGAATCTCCCCTCTTGCCGCTTCCTGCATTTCCTCTGCCGCCTTTATGACCGGCACCTCTCCATTTCTTGCTGGCACCATGGCCGTGAGTTTCGCTTCCCCGTTTTCTTGTGACTTTTTTTCTCTTATTGTGCATTCAGATCATCTTTTTTATGAGTCCATTGATATCTTCTGCCCTATACCCAAGGGTTCCACCAACAGTAAAAGATTTTTTTATACCTTTTCTCCCAAAACCTTGTTTTGGTGGAGCAAGCCTAAAATATCTCTTATATTTTTTCCCATCATATTCAACAAATTTGTTGTAGGTTATCTTCTTCTTTTCATCTGTCTCTCTTGACAAAAATGGTTCTCCTCTTTTTTCAAAAAGCTCCTTGACAACCTCTTCAGAAACATCTCCCCAAGTGATAAAATCCTTTATCTTCTTGAGCATGCCGACATTAGACGGTGTATTGTCAAGCACAACACACCAATTTTTTTTATGCAAATTAAGATATTTCATGGTCTCTTTTATCTTTTCATTAAATTTTAGTCCGCTTCTAATCCTTATTGCTGCAATCTTACCGGATTTTTCAGTCTTTTCCTCAGGGGGTTGTTTTTCAGTCATTTTTCACTTCCTGATGGGATTTCTTCTTTTGAAATTTCTTCTGATTCCGGCAAGGATTCTGGTAATAGTACCTTGTTCAGCTCTTTATTGTCTTCTGCCGGTTTCTGATGCTCTCCTTCCAGGATGCTTAGCCTTTCATAATGTTCAGGCTGTATCTTTGTTGCCATAAGATCTTTTAGAGCTTTTTCACATGCTTTGATAAGGTTCATCTTTGTTCCTGTCTTACCGAACGTCTGAGACCATATGTCTTTTATTCCTGCAAGTTCGAGAATCTTAGCACATTCTCTCTCAATAATCAACCCGGTTCCTTTTGGGGCAGGTATAAGTTTTATGACAACTGAGCCGCATTTGCCTTGTACTGTAAAAGGTATTGAATGAGGTTCTCCGCACATGCATTCCCATGAGCCGCATCCTCTTCTGATCTTGAATATGTTCATCTTTGAATTTCTGAATGCCTTTTCTCTGGCAGGAACTGTTTCTTTTGATTTACCAAACCCTATCCCTATGAATCCGTTCTTGTTCCCGATGATTGAGAAAGTAGCGAATTTTGGCTTGTTGCCTTCTTTTGTCTTTTTTTGGGTCTGTTTAAAAACTCTTCTTTTTCCGCCGCCGAATTTACCTTTTGCCTGTCCAACAAGCAGAAGGTCTTTTTCAAGGTCCGGAAGCAGAAAATCTACAATTCTTGTTTCCAGGAGCGGAATTCCCTTATCAAGGATTTCATCCATTGTTTTTATCTCTCCTGACTTGACCTTTTTTCCTAATGTGGTCTTTGGAATCCATTCCTCTTCTTCTTCGGCTGGCCTCTGTGCTCTGGCAGATCTTTCATCGCCTCTACTCTTTTTAAAATTACGTCTTGGGGAATTCTTCATTTTTTATTCACGCTTTCATCAATTTTTTGTTTTGTATCTTCAAAAAGCTTTTTGATCCTGTCTGCATCAACATTGTTCTTTCTGTATAATGAAAATTCTTGTTTTTCTGACCCGGCTGTACCAGCAAGATAATCTGCTATGTGCTTGCCGTTTATCCTGTCTTCTGCCGGAAGGACTTCTTCGTCAACCGGGACAACAAGACCTCCATCAACACAGCCTTTCACAACAGCATACAATTTGGATCTTGCAATCGGAGTCTGCAAACCTAAATCCAGTATGGCTTTTTTTTCATTTGATTTTTTTGCCAATAGATAGCCAATAAGATAAGCTGCAGGATAATTTGATCTTGATATATTGTAGCCATACTTCACGAGCTCAGTTGTATGGGCAGTTGATAATACTATGTCTCCCTGGGGAGAGTATTTCACGATCTGGGCAATAAAATTCTTATTGGCTCTCCTGACAACAAGCCTGAGTGTTTTACCTTTCAGCAAAGTAAGCCTGTTCTTGTAATCTGTCCTTCCCTGTTTCTTCCTTCGAAAAGGAACCACAATATTTCTTCTTGATCTCATTTTTTAAATACGCCCTGGTCGGTCAAATATAATTTGATATGTCTTCTGCTTCTGAAAAAACCGCCTTTTGTCTTATTATAAAGTTCCCTGTATTCTTTGCAGGTGATGATTTCTTTTTCTTTGAGTTCTCTGATGAATTTTCTTTGGAGCCTAATCTTGTTCATCCAGATCTTTTTCTTATTGTCTCTGGCGTTTGCTGTTCCTTTTCTTGATCCCTGTCCTCTTCTTAACCCTTTCTTTTTCTGGGCATGGGCTTTTCTCGCTCTTCCTTTTGATATGCCTCTCTTCGGCTTTATTGTGATGGCCTTGTCTTCAATCAATGCCTTTATGTCAACTTTTGTAATTGCTTCTTTAATCTCTTCAAGACGTGAGGTATCAAGCCTGACTCTTTTGCTTGAACCTTTGATTATGTCTGCTGCGAGTCTTTTTTGAACATTGAGTTTCATTTATATCACATTAAAATTTTTTTGTAAGCAATCTGTCAATTTCTTTTTTCTCAAGCTTTTTCTTCTCTTCTTCGCTCAATTTATCTTCAATTGACTCTTTTTCTTCTTTTTTGGAAGCTTTTTCCTTGGTTTTCTTTACTTCTTTCTGCTTCTCTTTTACTTCTTTCTTTTTTTCAAATTTTGCTCTGAGCTGCTTCACATACTCTGCTACGTCAGGAATATTCAATACAATAATTTTCATTTCTAAGGACTTCTCCAATAAGAGGCCCTTATTCTTGAGACCCACCTTCTTTGAGATGATGATTCCTTCATCCTTTTTATTAATCTTCATCAGGTCTTCGATATTGAACACCACGACAGGTACAAGACCGGATTTGTATTCCTTTCCTTTTGACTCCAAAGATGAACCATAGCCTGTAGAGACCAATTTAGCATGCGTCTTTCTTGCCTTCAGTTTTGAATGATTTCCCTTTGGCCTTCTCCATCCGGACTTATTTTTAAGACGCTTTAATTTATGAGTATCCTGTCTAACAAATTTTGGGATCTTTCTCTTTACTGTTCCGGTCTTGGTTGTTTTTGAATCTACCATTTTATTTAATTTCTTTTCCTGCTTTTGATGTTATATATATTCCGTCTTGAAAAATTCGCTTGTCAAACCCCGGCCTTCTTGTGAGCTGCTCAATGCTTGCGGCAGTCTGGCTGACAACCTCTTTGTCAATGCCTTCAACAATCACTTCTGTACCTTTGACAGTTACTTTGGCCCCTGTTTTTACATTGAATGTCCTTGGTACTTTTTCACCAATAAAATTCTTGATTGTAAATACTCCGTTATTGTATGACACATTCATTGGAAAATGGCCTGAACATATCTTTAGCATATATACATATCCGTTCTCAACTCCAAACATCATGTTTTTCATATGGGCCTTATATGCCTTCACTATTGCTCCTTCTTTTCTTGATCCTTTCTTGGCGTGTAAAACTAGTTTATTGCCTTCAACTGTGATTTTTGCATTAGGAGTATTGAATATGCGTGATACAGATCCTTTTGAACCTGTCATTGTCAAAACATCTCCTTTTTGATCAACAGTTATCTTCTCAGGTATTTCCAGTTCCTCACTAATTTCCTTTTTTACCATTTTAATAAATGAATGCTATAAGCTTTCCACCCAATTTTCTTTTTATTGCCTCTTCCTGTGTCATCATGCCTTGGTTTGTTGAAACCACAAGGAACCCAAAACCAAAGGCCGGAAGGAATCTTTTCTCAAATTTTTCATAATCATTGTTCTTGACATTGAACCTAGGTTTGATAACGCCCCCGCCATTTATCTTTCCGAGCAGGTTTACTGAAAGAAATCCGCCTTTTGCATCAGCGGTCTCGTTGAATTCACCTATATAATTATTGTCTTTAAGTAATGTAAGTACGTTCTTTATTGATTTGGATACCGGAAAAATCACTGCTTCTTTCTTTCCCTGCTTATCCAAGGATACAATTTTTGACAATGTGTTTGCTAGTGGATCATTTAAGCTCATTTTTCATCACGTTAACTATATTTTTTAAAACCTAATTTTGTTGCTATCTCCCTAAAACAACATCTGCATACATTAAGGCCATATTTATTGATGTGTCCACCGACTCCTGTTCGGCCGCATCTGTCACACTTATGCTGGGTTCTGCCGCAGCTCCGTTCCTTTGGGGTATTGTATTTCTTGAATCTTTTCAGCTTGGCTGGTTTGGACCTTATTTGTGCAAGCACTTTCTTATGATTGGAAGTGGTCATTTATTTCTCCTCCACTGTGACATTGAATTCTGTCTTAAAAAAATCAATTGCATCTTGTTTTGTGAGCCTGTGTTTCTTATGTATCTTTGCTTTTCTGAGTTTTCGTTTTGACACTCTCTCACCGGGTCTTGCGATATTTATGCATACTTCAAAACCCATCATACCAATCTCAGGACTGTAGCTCAAATCAGGAACATCAATATATTCATGGATACCAAAACTTATGACCCCGTTTTCACCAAAATAACTGGGCTTCATCTTTTTATCTTTTGCCTCAACCAGTCGCACAAGTATCTTCTGTGCTTCTTCGCCTCTCAAAGTCAATTTACACCCTATAGGCAGACCGGGTCTGAGACCCCAGCCGGGAAGCCTTTTTTTTGTGACTGTCTTGACTGGTTCTTTCCCTGTCAGGTTCTTTATCAATTGCATGCCTTTTTTTAAGGTATCTTGATTTGTTCCTGCACCTACATTCAGGGTAATCTTTTCGATTTTGATTTTTTGCATTGCGTTCATTTTCTTATCAGCTGATTTTGATTGCCGGCTTGTCTTTTCCTAGTGCCATTGCATATTTAATGTCTGTTGATAGCTCTTCCTTATTGTTTGTCCTGATAGTAATTACCTTGTTCTCAATTTTTTCCACAATTCCGTTTTTTCCTCTTTGGCTTCCTGCAATAATCGCAACAAAGGCCCCTTTCTCAAGCTTAAATGTTTCAACCACCTGGTTTGTACTGCTGTTAAGCAAAAGTACATCTCCTTTCTGGTACTTTTCTCCTTTTTTGGGAAGCATTGTTTTTCCTTCAAGAAAATTCAGCTGCATCACTCCTTTTTTCAACAATTTTGTACCTTTTATCTTAAACGGCCGCACATCAGCTTCTTTTTTTTCGATCTTGATCAATGACAATTTGCCTTTCCCGTCAAATACCATCCTATAATGCTCATCTGAAACCGGGAAACTCATGACATCCATAACACCCATAGTATACTTATGATCCTTTCTTCTTTTGCCGTCAATTATGACTTCCTTATCCATCAATATGCTCTTTACCTCCTTAGTGGTCTTGCATATATTCAATAAGTTCTTGAAAATAAGTGAAATAGGCATACTCAAATCATATGATTTGCCCGGGTTTGGCCTAACAATGAATTTTGTTCCCTTTCTGTTGACTTTCCAAGTTACCGGAGCAGATTGGCGTTTTAAATGTCTTTTTATCATTATTATTTCCTCTTTAAAGCTTCTTTTCTTTTCTTATCATCAAGCTTAAGCTCAAGTATTGTCAAATTTGATGGGTGGATTGGATAAAATGATTTTGAACCATCCTTTTTCTGGACCTCGATTTGTGTTATGAAAACATTTTCATTCTTCACATCTATCTTATCAACTTTACCGGACTTGCCCTTGAACTGACCCCTCATCACCTTTACCTTATCTCCTTTGGAAAGCCTAAAAGATCTTTTTCCGTGTTTTTCTTTCAGTTCCTTGGAAAGGTGGCAAGACATCATCTTTGCTTTTATGTGGTTTGGTGCATTTTCCCGGTATTTTTTCTGCTTTCTGGGCTGTATGCTTGTTTTCCAAGATTTGTTGAATGCTGTTTTCATTTTTTAATTCCTATATAATTATATGATTGTACTTGCTGTCTTTGATACCCCTGGCCATCTCTCACAGGCTTCTTTTGCGACAGGCCCTTTAAAAATTGTCCCTTTTGGATTTCCTTTTTCATCTTTAAGCACAACTGCTGCATTATCTTCAAATTTGATCCTCATGCCGTTAGATCTTTTATATTCTTTTTTCTGCCTTACAACTATTGCATAAACAACCTGTTTTACCATATCGGGCTTTCCCTTTTTTACTGAGGCTCTGATCAAATCGCCAACCCCTGCAGCAGGCTTCCTTGATTTGACACCTTTATATCCTTTTACAAATATGATCTGGATAATCTTTGCGCCTGAATTATCACAAGTAGGAATACACGCTCCGACAGGAAGTGCTCTGGTAACAGTTGATTTTATTGATTTCATTTTTTATTGATAACCTCAACAACACAAAATTTCTTTGTCTTGCTCAAAGGCCTTGTTTCTTTTATCAGCACAGAATCCCCTTCTTTTGCATCGATACAAAGCGGATTATATGCCATGATCTTAGTTCTTCTTTTCTCATATCTTTCAAATTTCCTTACAAAAACTCTCCTGACCCACTGGACTGCCACTGTCTTGGCAGCCTTGCTGCTGAGGACTGTACCTATAAACTCTCTTCCCCGCAATTTAAGACTGCCGTGATGGGGGCATTTCCTATCATCACAGGTCTTTTGTTTTTCAATGTCTTCTGTGGTTTTTTTTCCAGCCATTTTTTTCATCTTTTAATCCTTTCTTCAGGTCTTTTTTGTATATTTTTTCCGTTGATTGCAATGTTATTGATCATGATTTGCGATGATGATTTGTTCAGCTTGATTATTTTTTTGTTCTCTGTCTCAAACAATATTGTGTTTTTGGTCTCATCAATGATTCTTCCGGAAAAAGTTTTGTTATGATATTCGACTTTCGCGGTTTTTCCAATGAGTGGTTTTCTGTATGCTTTTTTTTCCATTATTTTACATCGATGCTAGTTTCGTCAAAACCAAGTGTCTTCAATATTTCCACAACCTTTGCCTTGTGGTCGCCCTGAAGCTCTATTTTCCCGCCTTTGACTGTTCCCCCGCAGGCAAGCTTTGCTTTTAGTTTTTTACCGATCTCTTTGATATCTATCTGTTTGGTATCTATGCCTTCAATGAGGGTATGTTTTTTTCCAAATTTTTTTTTGATTATTGACAGGGTTATTTGCTGCTTCTCTTTGGCTATTGTCTCACAGACACACAGCTCTTCGGGAAGTCCGCATATTGTGCAAATTTTACTCATTTTTTGTTTGGTTTTTGATTGTTAATATTCTGGCAATATTTTTTTTGATTTGTTTGATCTTGCCAGGGCTTTTCAAAGTTGTTCCTGTCGCTACCTGGGCATTGAGCTTGATGAGTTCTTTCTTCATCTCTTCATACATGGTATCAAGTTCTGATGAATTCTTTGAACGCAATTCTTTGATTTTCATTTTCAATTAGTTTTATCTGTTTTTTTTGAGCTTTTTGTTTCAACAGATTCTTTTGCAGCAGCAGCTTTTTTTGTTTTTCTTTTTGGTTTTTCTGCTTTCTCTTCTTTGGCTGCCTTCTCAACAGTCTGTTCTTCATCCTCTGTTCCGGTTTCTTCTGCGACAATTTCTTCGACAACCGGTTCAGCAACGCTATTTATTGTGACATGATCCGGAAGGATTGTTCCCGGCGGCATGATGCTTACCTGTATTCCAACTATTCCCGTCTTCAGCTTGGCACTTGCATAAGCTTTATCTACTTTTGATATTGCTACGTCACCGCATTTCTTCAAATATCCCTGGTAAAATCTCCATACTCTTGCTCTCGCACTGGGAATCTTCCCTGAAATAAGTATCTCGACTCCCTGGGCTCCTGCACCCATTACATCCTGCATCACTTTGTGGCCGACTCCCTTGAACCTCATGGATCCGAACCTTTCGAGTGAACTGACAATCCTTTCTGCAACAACCTGTGCAATCAAATTCACATCAGGTATTTCATTGATCTCAATCTGTGGGTTTTCAAGACCAAATTTTCTCTTTAGGTCCTTGGTCAATTTTTTAATATTTGAACCGCCCCCGCCGATTATCAGGCCGGGCCTTGAAGCATAAATGACAATTTTTTCACCGACTGGTGTCCTCTGTATTTTTGTATGTGATAAACCAACATTTGAAAGTTGTTGTGAGACAAACTCCTGAATCTTGAATTCCTTAATCTTCTGATTAATGATTTCCCTTTCTATCATTTTTTATCTTTTTCCTCTTTCTGTTCTTTTACAACCACTTCAATACTTGCTCTTTTCATCTTTCTTCTTCTCTGCCTTCCCTGGTGCCAGGGCCTTGATGCAGAATGAGCACTTATATGAACTATCTTAAGATTATGTGTACTCAATCCTTTATTCTGAGCATTTCCTTCAGCACTTTCAATAATTTTTAAAATTTCTTTTACTGTTTTTATTGGATATCTCCCCGGCCCAATGCCTTTTTTATGCCCGGTATCTTTATTGAATCTCGTATAAGGAACAGGCATTTGCATCAAAATAACCTTATTGAGCATATTTTTTGCTTTCTCAGTTGTGGTTCCCCTAATTAGATTACATACTTCAACAGATTTTTTTGTTGATATGCCAAGGCTTCTGCCCACTGCATAAGCGCAATTCTCTTCAAGGTTTTCATAACTAAGTTTATATGTCATTTTTATCTTACTGAAATTGCTGCACTGCTTCTTGTTGCACCAACTCCCGGTGCATTGTGACTGACTTTCGATCTTGAATTTGAAAATTCTCCGAGATAATGCCCAAGCATTTCTTCTTGGATAACTACCTGGACATATTGTTTACCATTATATATCTTGATTGTGGAACCCACCATTGAAGGAAGTATTATCATATCTCTTGCGTGTGTCTTTAGATTATTGTCAACTTTTTTGACTTTTTCCAAGACTTTCTTATGATCATCACTCATCCCTCTTTTGATAGTTCTTCTCTGCCTTGCAGGAAGGAGTTCTGAAAATTCTGAAATTGACATTAATTTCAGCTCAGTGATTGTCTTTCCTCTGAATAAAAATTCTTTTTTTGCCATTTTTATTTTTACCTTTTCTTACCTGTTCTTCTGGGTCTTACCTTACCTACCTTTGCACCAGGCGGAGCATTTTTCCTGGCAATAGTTGGATGTCCTTTTTTAGATGATCTTGAGGTTCCAAATGGGTGGTCTACTGCATTCATTGCCTGCCCGCTTGTAGTCGGATATAATTTATTTCTTGATTTCATATAATGGAATCTTGTTCCTGCTTTAAGGAAGGGTTTGTCTTTTCTGCCTGCACCGGCAATCATACCTATGCTTGCTTTACAGTCAGCATTGAATGCTCTCACTTTTTTGGAAGGTAATTGCACCATGATTTTGTTATCCTTTTGTGAAATAACTCTTGCATATACTCCGCCGCTTCTTACAAATTTTCCTCCGTCGCCCGGTACAGATTCAATATTGAATACTTGTGTTCCGATCGGAACATTCTTAAGAATCATAACGTTGCCTTTCTCAACATCAGCACTTGCCCCAAACCGGATTTGATCTCCGACTTTTAGCCCTTCTGCTGCAATGAGGTGATTAACTTCGCCTGAACTATATTTTATTTGAGCCAGAGGAGCTGAATGTCCTCTGCATTTGATAAAATCAACAATCTTACCAACAGATGCATCCTGCAAATATTTGACTTCTGCCTTGTACTTGAAGCTTGGGGCCCTATAGGTAGGTCCTCCCTTTCCTCTTGCCTGTTGAATAATATTTTTTCCCATTTTTATACTTAAAAATTTTTCAAATTTTTGGTATGCTAAAAATATTTCATTTCCATCACATCAGACCCAGTTGTGTTGCAACATCAATTGCCGGAGTATCATCTGAAAAAGTGACATAGGCTCTTTTGCTTGCATCAGGTCCAATCCTTGTATTGACTTTTACAATCTTGACTTTATAGAGCTTCTCGATTGCTTCTTTAATCTCTTTTTTATTTGCTTTTTTATCAACAACAAACAACAAAGTGTTATTTGACTCCATCAATCTGATTGATTTTTCAGTTGAGAGCGGATATTTGATAACATCTATTGTCATTTTTTATCTGCCTCTTTGACTTTTGTTTTTGCATCAGATTTTTTTACAGGGGCTTTTTTTTCCTGCTTTTGTTTTTTAACTTTTGGTTTTATTTTTAAATCTGTTTTGTCCTTGTCTGCTGACATTACTTCAAAATCTTCAACAAATAATCTTTCCTTTTCCAGGCGCCCTATTGCTGACTCAGTAAACAGAGTCAATCTTCCAACTGCTCCGCCCGGTGCAAGAATCTCTGCATTCACATCGGTTACCTGGACAACATCCATCCCTAATATATTCTTTGATGCTTTGACCAATTTGCATTTGTCTGAAACAACCAATAAAGGGCCCTTCTTATACTTGTATTTTCTTCCCCGCATCTTTCCTTTTCCGGCTCTTATTGACCTTTCGTTTGTTCTTGAAAGTTCTTCTCCAAATCCCATCTTGCCCAAAGCAAGGATAAGTTCTTTGCTTTTGTCAATTTTTTCAAAAGCGTCTTCAAGAATGACAGGATAATCTGTGAATATATGCCCCCTTTCTTTGACTAGCTCAGAAATCATTGTTGCTGAAAGAGCGGATCTTGTCGCTTTTCTCCTTTCTTTTTTATTCAGTTTCATATCCCAATTCTTTCCTGCTTTTGGTGGATGTGCCCTTCTGCCACCTACGGTGTTTGGTGCAGTTGCTGCAATCCAATTGAATCTGGTTCCTCTATGACTAATAATCTTTCTCGGAACTCTTGAAATGCCTATCCCATACGAACCCTTATAATCCCTTCTTCTTCTTGAAAGCTTAGATGAATATTTCTTGCCTGCTTCTGGATCTGAACCATATGGTTGCCTCTTATGGCTCTGGATTGCCAGAACAGCCCTTTTGACTAAATCAGGCCTTATCTCTTCATTAAACTGGGAGGGCAGACGTACTTTTCCTTTGACTTCACCAGTTATTGTTTTGACATTAACATTCATTTTTTATTTTCCCTGTTTTGATTCTTTACTTATATGGACAATTGTTGAGGCTTCTGTAGTTTTTCGTTTGTTTGGTCTCATTTGCGGAGTAAATAGTATAGTTCTTTTCTTTGAGCCGGCAATAGAACCTTTTATCAACATATAACTGCTCTTTGGTTCACCATAATTGATGAATCCCCCGTCTTGTTTAATGAGTTCAACCTCATTTGATATCTTCATGATCTTCTTATTATATTCAGTTCTCTGATGAAATCCCATCTTTCCTGCATGGGCGACTCTCCACATTATATGTGCCTGACCTCGCCAAGGTCCGAGAGAAGCAGGATTTCTTATTGATTTTTCAGATTTGTGCTGCCTTATAGCAATACCAAACCTTTTTCTGGGGCCCTGATATCCTTTGCCTTTTGTGATTGCATGAACGTCGACAAACTCCCCTTCTTTGAATAGATCATTTATAAGAATTTCTTTACCAAGATTTTCCTTAAGATAATTAAATTTGTCTTCTACTGCACCACCCAATTTTAATTCAAAGAGTTCTGGCTTCTTTTTTCCTACACCTGTCTCTTTTGGCTGAGTGTATACAATAGCAGTCAGATCATCAATGCCTTCTGCAGAATAATCATTAATGGTTTTTTTATTTTCCTTCTTTGATAATATTATCTTTCTTTCCAATGCCTTGTCCTGCTTATCCCAAAACTCTGTCTTGACTTTCAAGGTAGATGCAGATTTGACATAGAATCTTATGCCTGCAATCTTAAGAGGCGGACACTCAACAATTGTCACCGGCATAACAACTTCCTCTCCTTTTGTTGATGAAAATTTATTGTTGTCAACTATGATTATGTGTGTCATACCAACTTTATAACCGGCAAATCCAAGAAGTTTAGTCTCTTCAGATTTTGGAAAATTCCTTAGTCTTGCATAAGCTCTCTTGGCCCTTTTTCTTGGCCAGAACTGCATTGATCCTGATCTTGGTTGTCTTATACTTGGCATTTTAATTACTTTGTAAACTTTTTATGTTTTAATGACCTCTTGTTGATGGTTTTTGATAGAAACTGACAAAAAACATCTTTTCAGGTCAATTAATCGAACATATCACATCTATGTTCTCTCTCTGAAGTATGAACAAGGAAATCTAGGTAATTTATAAATCTTACTGTGAAAGAACAAAGTCCACTATTCGATGTATTGACGAGCTTATGTTGTTATGAGTTTAAATAATAGAACAAAATGTAGAAAACATTTTGATAAATATGCAAAACCCCATAGAAATATTCTTATAATGAACCAATATCAAAAAATACATGTTAAAGATTGGACATCGTGGAGCAAAAGGACACGAGCCCGAAAATTCACTCACTTCTTTTAAGAAAGCGATTGATATGGGAGTAGATTATATTGAATTTGATGTTTGGTTGTCAAAAGATCATGAAGTATTTGTAATACATGATAATCAACTAGAAAAAACTACAAATGGGTTTGGAAAAATTACAGATCTGGCGATAAAAGAAATAAATTGAAATTATGAAATTACCTATCCCAATCAGAGCAGAGCTCTGAGGTATTACGGGAATTTAAATCGAATTTCAAATTTCAGTTATTCCTTTATGGTTTGTATTCGCAGCAGAGCTGCGGGGTATTAAACCCATAAAGTAATAAAATTGAAAATTGGGTATTAATTACTTCATTTAATCCAAATGTATCCTTTTGCAACAAAAAAATTTATTTTAAAATTACAGAAATTAGGATATAAAATACTTGTGTGGACAGTAAATGAAAAAAAACAAATTAGAAGATTTACCCAAAATAATATCAATGGAATAATCTCTGACTACCCAGATCGTCTACAAAAATTTTCTTGACAGTATTGTTCTATTTTGTATCTAAAATAACTACTTAATAAATCGCCACAACTCATTCAGCATCTCGCTTGCCATATATGCATATCCCCTTTGCTTATACATGAATTCTCCTGCTTTTCCATTTACATATGCTGCCCTTGTTGCACTTTCAAAAAGGTTCTTGGATTGAGCAACAAAACCTGCACAAAGTCCAGCCAGAATATCACCTGTGCCCCCGACTGTCATTGAATTGTTTCCTGTCTTGTTCCTATTAAGTCTCTTGCTGTCAAATATCTTGTCAATATTTCCTTTCAATAAAACAACATTGTTATTCATAATCTTCTGCAATTCTCTTATCTTGTCATCTGCATTTTTGTATTCAATTTTTTTCTTGGTTATGCTGGCTTCAAACAACATCTCAAATTCTGTTTTGTGTGGTGTGAATATTGCATTTGATACCAAGGACATATTGGTTACTTTGATGGCATCAGCATCAATGATCTTTGGTTTTGATATTGACTTTATCAATTTATTGACAAAATCCTTTTTTATACCAAGCCCATTGCCAATAAGAATGACATCGTGAGTTTCGCTTAAGGCAATTATCTCTTTTGTGTGCGTTAGGTCAAGTTCTTTCCCTATGAATTTTTTTGTTATGATGTCCGGTGAATATGCATTTATTGTCCAGGCTACTTTTTCAGGAGCACATACTGTGACCACATCAACCCCTGTCCTAAACGCAGCAATTGCTGTCAATATAACTGCACCGGTATAATCTTCACTACCTCCTACTATCAGAACCTTACCATTCTGTCCTTTTTGTTCCTTTCTGCGTGTCTTCATTTTATGAGGGACTTAATAACAAATTATATTTAGGTTTTTTTCTGCTTTTTTAATTTTTCCCTATGCTCCCTACGCATATTTTTCTGGTTTTCAGTCAATTTCACTCTGTTGTTCCAGTTCTTTGAGAGATGTCCTGATTTCCTTCTTGAATAGCTTACTGGGTTTTTGATATTTTGACAAAGACCATCCGGTTCGCACACATTTAGGTCCTGATAATATGTTCTGCAATTTGGTGGAAGAACCTTAGATTTTTTCTGCCTATGGTACCTGACATTGCCTTTTAAGAGGACTTCTCTCAATGGTTCCGGGTTGGCTTTGTTCCAGATAATCAGCTCCTCTTCTATCCCATCATAATTCCAGCCGACAGAAGTTAAAAAATTCACAAGAATGAATAATGATCTTTTTTTCCCGTCCTCCAATCCCTTGAGAATATTTTTTATGCATGGAGGAAACAGCTCTTTTGGAACAGCTTCTTCAAAATCTTCAAAAGCATTTGTCCTGGTTCTTTCTTTGTCTTCTTTTGCTGTCTTGACCTTGTATTCCATTGCAATGAAGACAAGGTCTTTTGCTTCTCCGTAAAGGGACTCTTCTTCTCCCAGAAAAACAAGATCCTTCCTGACAGTCACAATGTCTGGCTCTGCCATCTCCTTTTCAAAATACATGACTTTTGCAGGGTCAATAGGAATAGAAGAGAGTCCTGATTTTTCGTGAAGACTAAAGGGCGTCCTTACCATGTGGCGTGAAGAAATCAGTACTTTATCTATCTGCAGCACTGAAAAAGGATTGAAATTAGTGGTCTTTTCAAATTCACTGCTTCCGCATTCACATTTTGTCATTTTGTGTTTAAATTCCTTTAACAAAAAACCACATCTCATGCATTCTTTGCCGGGTTGTCTGATTTCTGTCTTTTCACTCTTCTGTGTATATGTTCCCTGCAATGCGTCTCTTTCAGAACATTTTGGACACACATATTCATATGTTGTTTTTTCTCCTTCTGTCCTGTGTCTCCCGCACTTTATGCATCTTAGGTCAAATGTGAGGGCATTGATATCAATATCAAGCATTTCTGAAAGTTCTTCAAGGCTAAACTCATATTTTCCCGCAAATATGATCTTTTCCTTGTTCTGCAGAACATATTTTTTTGACACATAATCCAGAAGATACTGTGTAATCTTCTGGGGCCCTTCAGGAAACCAGTTCTTGACCTCAACATCACCTATTGTTTCTGGAAATGACGAAAATGGAACCCCAATATGAAATCCTTTATTGCCTGAGAATTTACAGCTTATGTTCTTGATTTTATGGTCTCTTAATGCAAGTATCAGAACGTGTGCTGTAAGTTTTGAGAAAAACCAATTGGGAAAATCAATGTCAATAATGAGGTCCCAGCCAATCCTAAGTTCATCAAGCTCTCTTTTTTTCATACCCGGCCTTAGCTGCAAAGGGTCTTCCCATTTCTCCTGGGACATGTGAAATGAAGACAATCCTTTTTTTACCAATGTCAGGATTTCATTAGGATAAGTCAATATATCGGGTCGCTTGCCAAACCCTTTGTTTCCAAATCTCGTTCCTATCTCCCTGTCTTTTGAACAGTCAACAATTGCTTCAGCTATATCTTTGCGCTTATAATAAAGCAGCAACTGGCTCCTTTTCCTGTAATCCATGCCTGTTTTGTAAATGCTGCAGAAATTTAAAATGTTTGGTTGTGCAGAAGAAAAGTTATGGGCGCACCCATTTAATCTCCCAATATGTTACATCCTGCTCCTCATCAACACACGCCACAAGCAGCCTTTTCTTTGTGCTGTGCGCAACCCTGTTCTTGCTGGAAAATTCATGCCAGGTTAGTGTAGAGCCCTCATGCACAGGAAAAACCACCCATTTGGCGTGATCCTCTCCCGGCTTAATGCCTCGCTCATATACTCTGAAATCCGCCCCAAATTTCAGTGCCGTCTTTATAATATATCCCCTGTTCCTGATGTCTCTGAACACACAGTATTTTATCCAGAAATTGGGTTCGATCTTCTGTGCCTTTCTTAAATAATCTTCAAATGAAAGGACATGGTTTCTTCCGTCAAATATCTCCAGTTTTTCTTTTTCTAAGAGATACTGCCCTTCAATTAAGGACAAGTAGTTTTTTCCCCGTTCAATCTTTCCAAACCTGCTTATATTATACAGGTCCCGGGCAGCATCACTGTCTTCAGTGATTATCTTTTCCTGGAAGAATTTGGCTCTAATCCTGTCATGTTGCTGCACCTGCTGCTCATCGGTTTTTGTGGTTTCTGCTGTTTTCTTGGGGTTTTTTGCTTTGCTTTTTGGCATAATATCTAAAAAACAAGGGTCTTTATAAAAAAGTTTCTGATTGTTGTAATAGGTCAGTCATCTGAAGCAGATTATAAATTATATTCTCTAATACCGAAAAATATATATTCTTGTTTAGCTACATTGTAGCTATTATGAAAAAAGAAACAAAAATTGAGCTAACTGGATA
>JAHIYL010000113.1 GCA_018815145.1 Nanobdellota archaeon
AGTGGGCTTTTGCCTCCGTAAGTGTGATGCTCCAATCTCAATAAGCTAATTTTTTAGAAAAGCAAGACAAACTGGGAATGCAATTTCTTATGAGAAATTTCTATCAAACGCATTGTTGACTCAATTTAGGGATAGGCTCATAGAAGATAATGCAAATGACGGAATAATCATAGGCAATCTTACAGGAGATATTCTCTATGCAAACAAAAGACTATCAATAATGCTGGGATATTCTCAAAATGAATTTATTAAGCTTAAAGTCCCAGACCTTGTCAGCAAAAATAACCTTGAGAAATTGAAAAAATTCATCGAAAATAGATTAAGAGGCAATGACACTGTCCCTTCTCAATATGAGATTGATCTGATAAAAAAAGATGGTTCTTTGTTGTCTATCAAAGTCTCTGCTGCAATGACAAACTGGAAAGGCCAGCCTGCTTCCATGGGTGTGTTTAGGAACATAACTGAAAAGAAAAAAACAAAAGATGAACTGCAGAAACATAGATTAACTGCAGAAAAATATCTTGATATTGTCGGCAATCTGATAATTGCCCTGAACAAAGAAGGCAGAATAACATGGTGGAACAAGACAGCAGAATTCATCTCCCAATACAGATACTGGGATATGCTTGAGAGGAACATCATTGATTTTGATATATTTGATCCAAAGGAAATATCTGCATTACTTGAAGAGGAAGAAGTATCAGAGATTGAAAAGGAGTTTATACTCAAAAGAAAAGAAGAAAAAAAAAGAACAATAAGTTTCTCGATAAATTCGCTTTATTCAGAAGATGAATCAACAGGATTAGTATTTGTTGGAAAAGATATCACATTCAAAAAAAATGGATCTCAAAAATTTGAAAACGGCAAATATTACATCTTGAAGGATAACGTCGATTGCTACAGCCTTATCTGCAACCATATGAACCGAGATACAAAAGGACTTGTAATACCAGAGGCATTAGTTGATTATGGCTACCTGGAAGTGTCAAAAAGAGGCAGAATAAAAGTCCTTGCCCTTACTGAGTCTGCAAAATTAAACATTCAGAAGAAGAATTGACCTTTTTGAGGCAAAGTATCACTATTCTATCTGTTTTCTTTTATCATCATTATATATTAGAATGCCTTTTGCAGACTATAATTAATTATTCAATAAAGGTAAAAAAATGAGTTTTAAAAAAGATATCATGTATGTGCTTGACAAGTACAATGGCAAAGAAGTCACCGATGCATTAGAAAAATTGTTCTGTGATAAAGAAGATTCTGAATTACCCCCCATCTCTAAGATCCTGCTCAGGTCCGCTGTTGGAGATGAGAAAACAGAACTGCTTTTGAATGCCATACTAAAAAAATATCCTGAAGTCAAGGATCAGTGATCCTTCAAGTCAAGAATTCATTTTAGTTGTTCCAGTTTTCTAAATAATCGCCTATGAATAAATAGAAAAAAATTCACAGAATTGGATGAATATTCAAATTTAATTTTTTGTGCCATTTAAAATGAAACACAATAAAAGTACACATGTCTTATCCTGCACAAAATTTTTATATTCCAATATCCCAAGGAAATATGGTGATCAATATGAGCAAGACAATGGCAATAATTGCATTGGTTTTGAGTTTCTTGTTTTTTGTGCCTCTTGCACCTCTGGCAGGTTTTATAATGGGCCTTATAGCATACAGGAAATCTAAGACTGACACAACAATCCCTATGGGCATAGCACTTGCTGCAATGATAATAGGCGGCATCTTTTCAGTCATAGGACTTATAATGTTCAGCGGATGCACAATCGGGTTCATGAGAAACATGTTTGGTTCATCCTCAGGCACATTTAGCACTGTACCTTAGATAGATAGAAAAATTTTAATATCCCTTTTTATTTTTCATTTTCAATGCCTGAGAGAGTCAAAACCTATTTGGAAATAAATAACATCTCTTATACTCTGCATAAGCATGAACCTGTCTTTACTGTTGAGCAGGCAAAAATATACTGCAGACATATTCCGGGAATGCACTGCAAGAATCTTTTTCTGCAGGATAAGACAAAAAATGGATACTATCTAATTTTAATGCCAGCTGAAAAAAAGCTGGTCATAAATAAACTGGCAAAGATGATTGACCTGAAAAAGATGTCTTTTGCCCCCCCGGATGAACTGAAGCGTATCATGGACCTTGATCCTGGTTCTGTCTCACCATTCGGGCTTATCCATGACAAAGGAAAAGAGACAACACTGTTGATCGACAAAGAGATCTGGGATGCAGATATTGTCACATTCCATCCTAATGTAAATTCAGAGACATTGGAGATAAAGAGGGATGATTTCAGGAAATATGTGGAATCACTTGGATGCAGATATGAAGTGCTTGATATAAATTTTGAAAACTGAATTCATAGTATTGTTAAAAATATTTTTTTAAGAATTACTTCATATTATCAAATCCCTTAATTGAAAGAATCAATAAAGTTCAAGTATTTTTTCAAGCAGTGTAAAATATTTATAAGGCTGGTTGAAGCTGTCTGATCCCATGTGCCCTTCACCATGCCTTATGATAAGTGTTCCGCCAAGTCTTTCAAACATATACTGCCCTTCCTGATGATCACATCCCCAAGGGTCGTTGTCAGAATTTATGAAGACAATATCCTTTGCATTATTTTTTATCTGTTCCCAATCATATGAGTCCTGCAGTATCTTTTCAGGCAATTTTTCTTTTCCATTTGGCCTTGCATATCCTGCGACAAGGATGGCTTTATGGATTTTTACATCAATGTTTTCCAAAATGCTAAGAACAAGTGGACCGCCTGCAGAATGACTAATAATAATTGTGTCCTCATTGAAATTGCCATTCTCAAGGATAAACGGCAGCTGCAGCTTTAAGTCTGGTACATCGGGTTCAGGAAGCTACGGCACCCACACAACATATCCTTTGCTTTCTAAGAATCTTCTGATTGACGGATGCCAGAATGATCTGGGTGTTGAGGATGTAGCATGGAGGATGATTGCGTTTTTCATCTATGTTAAACCTCGCCGATTTTTATAGCTTGTCATTTTTATTCTGTTCTCTTATTGTAACATAAATTTTTCCTTTTCCCCTCACCTTGTATGGGGAAAATGGGAAAATTTATGTTAGGCTTTAATGACATTA
>JAHIYL010000114.1 GCA_018815145.1 Nanobdellota archaeon
ATCTTAACTCTAAAAAGAGGGTAAAATTCTGGTAATAAGACCGCTGAAAGAGGTAAAAATGGAAGACTCAATCGAAAAAATAAGGGTAAAAGGTCTAACTCTTGTAGATTTACTTGATAAGAAATTTTTAGATTTATTGAAACAATCTGGTCTTAAGGTTTCACCAGTAAACATTGCATTTTTTGCTGATGTTCCTGAGCCACCTATTGTTCTTTCTCATGAAAATCCAAAAGAGAAAGAAGAAAAATTATTACACATTGAAAGTAAAGATCCAAAAAAAATTGAAAAGTTTAAAGAAATATTAACTAAATATGCAAAAAAATGAAACAAAGATGCGCAAATCTTGGGGTAACTGACCATTCAATTGAACCATATGAATTTGGTGAATTTAGATACCCTGAAGTAATCAACCAAATTGGACAAACTTTTGATAATTATAGATATAATAAGGAAATTGAAATACTTGAATTGAACCGGAAGATTGAATATTTAACTCAAAAATTTGAATCGATTTGCCCTAAAGTAGTTGTGGTTCAAGAAATTTCTCAAAAAGATGTTGATAAAGCAGTCTATATTTATTTGAAAGAGAACAAAAATGGTGCTTTCGCAAGCGATATAGCTGAAAACCTTGGAATTAGTGTTGAACAAGTTCTTTCTTCCATTCAGTCTCTGAAGAAGGCAGGTAAAATTGAGTAAACTGGCTGATGGTATCAAAGGGGAAAGATTAATCTGCATAGCAAGAGAGTTTAACATTTTAACATCTAATGATAAACGGGAGGCATATAGAGCGCACTCTAGAGGCAGACCTGCTATCTGTCAAGTGGATTTATATGCAAAGTTGAAATGACAGTACTTCAAGAGAAAGATATTAATTTCTTAAATGCAACAGAAATCAAAGCAAATAGATTGATTCTAGTTGCAAATAAAATTAAAAGAGATTTAATTTATCTAAAGGCAAATAAAAAATCTACACCAAAACATCATCAACAACAAGCATCTGCAAAGGGAGATGCCTACTGTTACATTGATGAATTTGTTAAGTTAAAGTAGCCAATAACTTTTTATTCTTGTAACCTTTCTATACGGTTAGGGAAACAAACTTTTTGCGTGTGGCTCTCCCCTCGTTACTCTTAATTTCTTAGTCAAAGAAAATCCTAAAAGAGAAAAAATATAATAAAAAATTAGTTCTGTTTCCTTTTCTTGCTGATGAACAGCCAGATTCCGCCAAGGACAGCAAGCGCTCCCATTGTCGAGAATTCAGGGACATCATTTACAGGTGTCTGAATGCATTTGACGCTTACATCATCTACAAAGGTTCCGAGCGAATTTGGAATCCCTGCATCATCAAAATTGATCCTTGTGGTTGAAGATGTTGCCTTGAACTCATATTCATGTGTTGACCATGCTGTATTGCTCTGGCCTGCAGCTGATATGGTGTCTTTTACAGCTCCTTCCCAGCTGAATACCAGGATATTATCTTGGGATGATGTTTCTGGTCTAGGTGAAAACATGAATCTAATTTTGTATGTCTCACCAGGTATGGTTGCGAGATCCTGGAACATTGAAACTGATGCAGGTTCTCCATTTAAAGACCCGCTAAGCCCGTTCCAGTCTGTATCAAGTTCAGCATACTGACTTCCTTCTGCAGGAAACCAGCCACTAACACCCCTTTGAAGCTCAAGATTTGCAATTGACGGCCTTGTGTATGAATTATATGAAGTACTTGTTGAATACCAATTGACATTCCATCCCAGGTTAGTCGTGCCTGAAGGATAAATATTCCAATTTTGGGTGGCAGTGACAACAGGGGTTTCAAATCCTCCATTAATGACCAACTCAATACCTGGGTTTCCATCACAAGTACCGGGTTCCATTATTTTTGCATTTACAGATCCTGCAAACAGCGCAAGAACCATAAAAAAAATTCCAAATAATCTGATTTTTTTCATTTCACACCTCATTTAATGATATTTACTACTAATAAATGGTATTACATATATAAATTTATCTATTTTTACCATTATTTAGTGATAATTTTAACTAAAATTGAGAAATTAGTGAAAAGAAAATCGACCACCACCAGTCACAGACTGGTGGAAAAAGAAGATTTTAGATGGTCTTGGTAGGAATCCAGGTTCAAATTTATCAGTGTTATTTTCCAACTATTCTCCAAACCAAACTTCAATTGAATTAAAAACCATAAATATATTTATTAACAAGATTGCTTCTTCAAATAATACTATCGAGGTGATAAGATATGAGCTTTAAAAAACAATTAATTTTGATAAAAGAAAATTGGCTTATAATTGCACTGATCATAGGTGCATTGATCATACCAAATCTAGGCGCTCCCATGTACATGCTCAATAACGGCATATCAGCGATAAGCCAAAAATCATACAGCGGATACGGCATGGCAGAGATGGCATATGATTCCAGCTATAGCGGTTCCATGCCGCCGATATACGACAACAGAAATTTTGCCCCTGATGAACTTGAGAGGAAAATTGTAAAAACCTCATCACTTTCAACAGAGACAAGAAAGGGTGAATTCAAAGCGCAGGAAGAAAAGCTCAAAAATATTGTCTCATCTTCTGAATCATTGATGATAAATGAGAATGTCAATAAGTATGGCGAAGAATCAAAAGCATATTATTACGGCTATTATACAATCAAGGTTCCTGTGACTAAATATCCAATGGTCCTTGACCAATTGAAGACTCTTGGTGAAGTCAAATCATTCAATGAGAACAGCGATGATATCACAGGCAGCTATAGCAATGCTGAAATCGAGCTTGAGACAGAGAAAGAGCGCCTGAAAAGGTATGAGAGCATGTTTGCCCAAGCTGAGAAGATGGAAGACAAGATAAACCTGAATGACAGGATGTTTGACCAGGAAAGAAAGATCAAGTATCTTGAAGACATGATAAAGAACATGGATGAAACTGTTGATTATTCAACAATATCATTTTCCATGACTGAAAAGCAATCTGAATATGCAGACATAGCTCTTGCAAAACTATCACACCTTGTGAGAAATCTTGTGGGAAGCTTCAACGGACTGCTTAATCTAATCTTTGTCCTGCTGCCTTGGGCAGTGTTTGGCGGGATAATCGTAACGATTGTAAAAATTGTAAAAAAGAAAAAATAATTTTTTTTAATTTTTTTTGTTCCTTATGCGTCAATGCTGGCTGCAAAAAAAATTCACTCAACCCATTCCCGGAATCGCACGCTTCCCCTCATTCTTTTCATAATCATACGATTCAGCAGAATTTCTTGCTTCTGCACCCCTGGACTTGAAAATCCTGTTCACTCTGTTTTCCAATTCTTTTGCTGCTATCTTCGCAGCCTCATCCAGATCCCAGGCAGAGGCATTTTCAATCGAGATACGGTTACCTGAATATTCGAGATGAAGCACCACAGAATATTTGTGGCGTGTATTTTCATGGCCGGCAGAATGCCTCTTTATATGCACTTTAAGGATTGCATCCATTTGAATGATATCCTTAATCTTCTCAAAGCTTCGCTGCATGATATCTTTCATCGAAGACATCTCTATCTCATCTAAATTCAACTCATCCATCCCTACAAAATCTATTTCCTGCACTTTATTTTTTTGACCTGCATCCAAATTAATTAATATATCCTCTAATCTGATTATTGAAGAAGAATCATCTATAATAAGGCTTGTGACATTGTTTTTTTTAAGCTGTTCAATGACATTTGGGATTGAATCAACTCTCTTTACGCTTCCAAAATATTTGCCCCTGATAAATTTCGATATAGGCAATGCCAGCGAAATCTCAATGCCGGATTTGTAACTTCTGCTGTTCTTTTTGTCATCCTTATATGTATCAAGCTTTAGATTTCGTATCAAGTCATAACTATTAAGTATCCCGACAGAGCTGTTGTTCTTATCTTTTATTATGATTGCATTATTTACATTTTCCTGCAAGATCTCAAATGCTCTTCCTATATTATCATTTTCAGATAGCTCAATGTGTTTCTGCAATTTTAAGTCTGACACTTTAAGGTCATTAAGTTTAGCGTTCAGTGCTTCAAGAAGATCAAATATATGAACTATACCAATGACCTTGCCGTCCTTAGAAACAGGAATTGATTTATAGCCGGTATCCAGCATTTTAGTAACTATTATTTCAAGTTGTGTTTCTTCATCAACCGGATTAACTGAATTGATTAGCCTCTCGATTCTCATCTGCTCCATATTTTCTTTTGAAGCAGTGATCATTGCCGTACGTGATGGTGAATATATGCCAATAAACTTCTCTTTATCAAAAACCAAAACATCAGAAAAAGCATGGTCCTTGATCCTGCTATTTACCCTTGTAAGCGTCTCTTCTGTATCTGCTGTTAAATATTCTGTCCTTAAAATGTCTTTCGCTGTAATCATTTTTTCCTCCGCTGGCCTGCCAGCCTATATTGTCAGACTGCAATTGATTCAGTCGACCTGTTCCAAAGAAGTGGATTTTGTGACCAATCTTATGTCAAGGCACTTCTTGCAATAGAATACCCAAGCAGTCAACTTATTCTCCATCTCCTGATTCTCTAAGAAATTATAGATGTGGATGCATTCCCCGCATTTTTCAGTCTTTGTTGTTTTTTCCATTATTTTCACCATCATCAGCTATAATACTAACTATAATATTTATGCAGAAAAAGGAAAAATCCCAACCTGAAGCACTGCAACCAATTCTGCTAAGCAGCGGAAAACAGTATACTTCATCGCATTATTTTTGCTTTGTCGGGACACTCGGAGGCGATGTGAAAATCAGCCAACATTTTTTTAGGCTGATCCTGGGAGTCTCATGGCAGATTTTTACCATTTGACTTATGATATGTTAAGGCATATGGATATATTTTACTCCTTTAGGTAAGGTCATATGTTATCTTGGAGATTTTATCCTGTCTTGCTAATAATATGCCAAGTTGCCTTATCAAAAAATAATCAAGAGCCCGAGAGACTTGGTATTACTCTTGCCTCTCTTATGCTCTGGCTCCTGAAATGTTTCTGATAGCATGATTTGCAGTAGATCTTTGCACTAAAAAGCTTTGATTTCCTATCTACTGTAAATGGATTTCTGCAGAATCTGCATTTAGATACCAGCTTGTAATATGGCTTTTCTAATTTACTAAATTCTAATACCATTTTCATCTCCATCAACATCAGGCTTTATTTTATTTTCTTTATACTCTTTTTTGAAATTTTCAAGCTGTTTTTCCAGGGCAAAATGCAGATGATGTGTGCTCTTATCCCATTCCAATATCTGTATTTTCCTCTTCAGCATAGACTGCCTTGATTTTTGGGATTCACTATTCTCAATCTTCTCATTTATCATATCATTCATCCTTCCAAAGAGGTTCTATTCACACCATTGCAGAGCATCTACTTTTGCATTGTATAATGCTGCCTTCCTGCACATTTCTTTTTTTGATTTAATTAATTGTCCCATAAAATATCCACTTCATTCTTTTTTTTTCTGAAAACTTCAAAATTTTCTTCCATTTTCACTCTCCATTATTTTGCTTTGAACCTATCGACAAAATGAATCTCTTTGCAAAGACTGTTCTTTGTCTTTTGATTAAATATAT
This sequence comes from Nanobdellota archaeon, assembly GCA_018815145.1. Lineage (GTDB taxonomy): Archaea > Nanobdellota > Nanobdellia > Woesearchaeales > GW2011-AR15 > WJJD01. Next base: position 5,611 of record JAHIYL010000114.1, read on the forward strand.
ATGCAACAATATAGGATATTATGGCAATAGCTGCCAAAATCATCAACTTCTGTAATTTTAGGTTATTAACATCCATCTCAATCTCTTTCTGCTTGTATAATGAGCACGCTGTTTTTAATTGATGCTGATATGGCCTTTGGGTTGATCTTCTTTGCAAGGCTTACAAATATTCTCTTATTGTTTGACTCTATGATGATATAAGATTTATGAGGGATAATCTTCAGGCTTTCCAATGAAAATCCGGACAAAGGCACATTGATCACCATATTATTTTTTGATTCAATTATCTCTGTCGGATCAAGATAATCCATCCTGCCTGGATATCCTGACTTGTATGTGCCTTCAAAAGTCTCTTCATTACCAAAACCATAATCACGATAATTTCCGACCCTATGAAAATCATTCTTATAAATCTCCATCTTCCCTTCGTCAAATTGTGTCATGGCCTTGGTCATCTTTTCACTTTCATCTTCCAGCCAGCACTAGGTCTGTGGTTTCTTGCAGAAAGGACATTTTATGATAAGCCCGTCAATAATGAAATTATTTCTGATGGCCTTATTGCAAAACTGGCATTTTGTGATTATCTTCATGCTGCGGTTCAATGATTACGTAAGTCTCTCAACTATATATGGAAGCTCTAGTTAATTATCCGGATACATCAGATTACACTTGTAGAATACCGCCTGCTTCTCTAAAAAAGTTTTTCAAAGGTGAATTCCTTGTCTGTGATCGACTCATACAAAAGACTTAACGGATCAAGCTTGACAATATTTTCAACAGAAAAATTATATGACCAGACCACTTCTATCTGGTGGATGAATGTTGTCTCAAGCTTTTTCATGAACCTATCCTTCTGATGGATGTCCTTGAAGCCAAGTGTAAGCATATAGGTAATATCATAACCGGTAATCCGGTATGCATGCAAGAGATAAGGGATCTTTTTAAGCACAGATGCAATCTCATGCTCTCTTTTTATCTTCCACACTTCCGGGTTGATCTTTGCACCTAATATCTGGATTAGATTAATCCCTATCTTCTTGAAATTGATATTAGGATAATATCCTTCAATAATACCGGAATCTTCAAGCTTCCTCCGGATACGAAAGACTCCCTGCTGGGATATGTTCATGGTTTTTGCCATATCTGTATCTGCAACCCGTCCTTCCTGGATTATGTTCAACAGGACTTTCTTCTCATTATTGGTGAGTTTCACTTTCCTGTTCACTGAAGGTTTATTCATATTTTAAAACAGCTCCATCTTGGTTTTTGCATCATATTCTATCTTAATAGTCAATCACGTCTCTATAGTGGTAGATAAGGGTTCTATTATTATAAATGTTCTTAAAAAAGGATTAGGACGTCTAGAACCTGCTGATTATATTGACAATAAAATCCAGAAAAATCGAAAAATAGCAGAGCCTGATGATGGTGTTAGTCGCCAGCACCTGAATAATCTGGAGGATGGGCTGTCCAAAGTGCTTCCTGACAAAATAGCCGGCAATGTCTGTTGTCAGGACAAGGATTGTTGCAAAAAGTATCATGAACTCTTTATTATGAAATGCCATCCAATAAAAGTATGTTGCGCATATGACTACTGCCTTATTAAGTATATTGACGACTGTCCCTATATTTACGCCGGTGAATGATGTGGCAATCTGAGGGATTATCACAAATGCCAGGCCGTATTCGAGTCCAAATGCCAAAGTGATGGAAATCGCCAACAGGTAGCTGGGTTCAACTTCCATGTCAATACCATGCTTTGTCCGCTTGAACCTCACATAGCTGACAAATATAATGGAAAGGATTGTTATGAACAGTTTGTGAAAATTTATGAGCAATAATGCCAAAATCAAAAGATAAAAAAGGACTTTACTTATCAGCCCTTTGTTCAACAGTGGGATTATTCTCTCTATTGGCTTTGTACTAATATCCCACCATTCCCGCTCATCACCAAATGAAATATTTTTTTTCCTTTTTCCGTTGAAGGCATCACTTGATTGCATTCTCACCCTGTGCTCTTTGTATATATTTTCTCATTTCCTATAGATTGTGAATTCAAACTGACTTATAAGTGCTATTATCTTAAAGAGTACGAATAATCAGTAAAGATTAGGGTAGAAAAAAGCTTCATTTAATTATCACTTTATCACTCAATATTGCATGACGAAAAAAGAAAAAACAAAAACAGGCAAAAATGGAAGAACAAAAATACAAAAAAATAATCAGTTCATTCCTTTTTATCAACGCAATCCTTGCATCTTCCTGCAAAAAGCTCACTGCCATACTGCATGAACCTGTTGAAAAAGCTCTTGTCAATACTTTTCATGTATACAGCATCTTTTCCGCATTTTGAACATTTCATAGTTAATCACCTGTAAAATTTTGTTCCAATGTTAATACTAATATATCTCAAATATTTAAATGATTATATTTACCATCCCACACCAAAATATATAAATACAATAATCCTCTCGACAGACATGGATTTCATATCTGTCTTCATATACATCTCCTCTTTCTTCGGACTATTCATGTCACTATACTATCTCCTGACCTATTTTGAGGAAAATGAAAAAACCATTCCAAAAAAATCCAAATACCTGCCCTCAGTCACAATAGTCGTCCCATGCTTCAATGAAGAGACAACAGTTGTCAAGACTCTTGAATCCCTTACCCTCCTTATTTATGACAAAAAAAAGATGCAGGTACTGGTAATTGATGACGGAAGCCGCGATGATACTTACAGAAAAGCAAAAAAATTTGCTGAGAAGCACAAACACATATCTGTCTACAGGAAAAAGAACAGAGGCAAGTTCACGGCTCTTAATTTTGCCCTGAAAAAAACAAAAGGAGAATTGTTCGGGGCACTGGATGCTGATTCTATTGTAGATAAAAATGCCCTAAGAAACATAGTGAAGCGCTTTTACGACACGAATGTCATGGCAGTCACTCCTTCCATGAAAGTATATGGACCTGAAAATACCCTCCAGAAGATCCAGGCAATCGAATATGATATTGGGATATTTCTAAGGGAAATCCTCAGAAGGCTTGGCAGCATACATGTCACACCAGGCCCGTTCAGTTTCTACAGGACTGAATTCTTCAAAAAGTATGGAGGATATAAACAGGCTTATCACACAGAGGATATAGAAGTTGCCCTGAGAGCGCAAAAAAACCATCTTCATATTGAAAATGCAGTTGATGCAATTGTGTATACTGTGGCTCCAAAAGACCTGAAGACACTTTTTCGGCAGAGGCTGCGATGGTACTATGGCTATCTCATGAACATCTTCGCATATAAGGACCTGCTATCTTTCAAGCATGGAAATCTCGGAATAATAATCCTGCCTTCAACAATCATCTCAGTTGTCCTGCTGCTATTTGGGACCGGACTCACTCTGTATACTGCAATAAGACTGCTATTTAAAAAAATCATTAGCTATGCGATAATCAACTTTGATATCATCCGGCTCATGAAACTGGAATTTGACATCTTTTATTTAAGTGTTTCAGCAACAACCATCATCAGCCTGGTCCTGGTTATGTTCAGCATATTGATATATGTCCTGGCCTATAGGATGGCAAAATCAGAATCTTCCCTAATTTCCTATGTATCATTTTCCCTGATATACAGTGTCCTGTTCGGATTCTGGTGGTTCAGCACATTGTTCCACGTGATAGCAAACAGGAACATCGGATGGGGGCATAAATCATTGAAATGATAGTCTAGAATTTTCAGGTGATAATATATGGAGAGAAAAAAACTAAACAGGCAGAGGGTGCTCCTGGCATTCCTGCTCACAGTCATAATATTTTCAACAGGCGTTTTTATAGGTAACTACTTCACTTCCTCAAAGATGATGAAAGTGAATGACCTTGGCGACAGCCTCAAGCTGGATACATTAGGTGTTGAAGTCCAGTATGAGATACTTAAGGAGAACATCTGTGCAAAGGATTATATAATCTATCTCACTGATGAGCTTTTCGAGCTTGGAGAAAAACTATCCTTTATGGAATATGAGCTTGGGCCTGACAATGAAAAAGTTATTGAACTGAAAAAATACTATTTCATTCTTGAGGCAAAGCATATTCTCCTGGCTAAGACGCAGATTGAGCAGTGTTTTGATTCAAAGACTGATGCTGCCAATTCCATCATCTTATATTTCTATTCAAATGAAGGCGACTGCAAATACTGCGACCAGCAGTCAACTGCTCTTCAATACCTCCTGGCCAAGAACAAGGATATAAAGATATACTCATTTGACAATAATATTGATTCACCTGTAGTCAGGGCATACAAGCAGATATATGACATAGGTGAATACACTCCTGTGCTTGTTGTCAATGACAAGACATACTATGGTCTTTATGACACTGACCAGATAATGGAGCTCATCAATGAGACATAGAATTCCCAACAATTTCAGCCACATCCACGAAAAACTTATTAATGCCATCCATTTTCTTCTGTATGGGAGACATTTTTTGAACAAAATGTTTTTTCTTGCTGACTGCCAGATTTTACCCGTAAAAATTTATTATCAACCTATATCATAATTAATTATCAATCACTCTAATGAAACATAACAAAAAAAAAAATACCGGAAAGGGAATTGATTCATTCATCGAATCCCACAATAGAAGACTTACAACACATGTGTATCAGGAAAAAAATACAGACACAAAACCACAGACAGATATCAGAGAAGGTCAAGAGATCAAAGTACGCATCAAAGCCATAGGAGCCAAGGGAGACGGCATCGGAAAATACAAAGAATTCACTGTGATTGTGGCAAATACAAAGGTCAATGATGACGTCGATGTCATTGTCGAAAAAATTACCAGCACAAATCTGGTCTTTGCAAGAATAAAATGAAGATCGAAGACCTAAAGGATGGGATGGATAACATCACTATTTCAGGCACTATTGACTATATACCCCAGCATTACAAAGGAAAGGATTGGGGCATTGTCTATGTGAAAGATGAGACAAAGGACATCAGGATGGTCCTGACAGGAGAGACCATGAAAAAGGCTGAAGAAGGGATGAAAGTGAAGGTCAATAAGGGATATGTCTCAGTGCACAGGAATGAACTGCAGCTGAATCCTGCAGAAGACGAGATTGTTGAATTGACTGCTGCCTGATTTCTTATTAATTTTTTTCCAATAATATTAAATTCACCCTTCATTTTCTAATTCCAATGGAATTCACAAAATACGAACTTGAGGCTCTTAAAGAAACACTTGAGAAAGTCATCCCTGATCTTGAGAACCAGATGAAAATGATAAATAAGGTCAAGCATGCAAATTCTGAACACAAGAAAAGCATAAAAAGAAATATTGACAAAAAGGTCACACTTCTGAAAGATGTGCTAAAGAAACTTCAGCAATAGAGCTCCTCATAAAAAAACATTCATTTTAAAAATAATATACTTTTACTAAATCTATTCAGGAAGATTTAATTTTTCATATTTGTCAAAATACAATTTCTGAAGAGTAATTTATTGCAGTTGAAGGTGATAGAAACAATGGACGTAAAAAAAGGTGATAAGGTAAAAGTTGATTATACCGGTACATTTGAAAATGGAAAAGTCTTTGATTCCTCAACCCATGGCAATCATTCACACCCGCTGGAATTTGTTGTGGGTTTAGGGCAGATGATAGCTGGTTTTGACAAAGCAGTAATCGGCATGAAAAAAGGTGAAGAAAAAGATATCACTCTTCAACCAGAAGAAGCATATGGTCAACCGGATCCTAAATTCCACAGGAAGGTCCCAAAAAAAGAGTTTCCTGAAACACAGAAGCTGGAAGTTGGGATGATGCTGGTCATCCAGCTGCAGACAGGCCAACAGGTGCCTGTGAAAGTGCACGAGATCCAGAATGATTTCATCATCATAGACATGAACCATCCTTTGGCTGGTAGGGTCCTGAATTTCAAGCTGAAAATTGTTGATATTGAACCTTCAAAAAAGTGAATATGTCTGTTTGCTTATTTTTTCTAATCCTTTTTCCGCAATCTATAAAATCATATCCATATTTCCATTCATCATAATTATTGGGGGAAATCACTATGAAAAAATCATACTTTGGCATTTTCATCATGCTAATTTTAATATTGTCCACAGGTGCTCTTGCTCACGAATATGATGATGATGATAAAGATCTGTTCCAGAAACTCTATGTCGCTAAGACATCTGAATACTATGATGAATATGTAAAAGAAGAGTATCGCGATGGAGGAACAGCATACAGCGATGCACATAGGAAAAGCAACATTTATGGAAATTTTGAAAAAAGGACAGACCTATATATAAGGGACGTGATGGAAGCAGACAGGATTGTCTTCAGGACAAATGATAATTGGCTGACTGTTGGCTGCCCCAGTACATATCAAGGTGCACAGGCAAAAAATGCAGGGGAAAAATTTGTCATCAGGGAAAGAAGGCAAGTTGAAGAAAAATTTGTTGTAGAATATTCAGATATCACTGCTACTAAAGCAGATGAGCCAATATATACCAAAGTACTGAAATTTCTTAAAATATCCAAATAAGTAAAATGGAAAAGAAAATTTGGTCAGGACATCACGTAATGGAAGGAGCAGGAGTAAGATTATTCAGGGTATTTTCCAATGAAAAAGCAGAATTGACAGATCCTTTCCTTCTTCTTGATAATTTTGGCTCTGATGATCCTGAGGATTATATCAAGGGCTTTCCATGGCATCCGCACAGAGGAATCGAGACTGTGACCTATATGCTTGAAGGATATGTTGAGCATGAAGACAGCCTTGGCAATAAAGGTACTATCAGTTCAGGGGAGCTGCAGTGGATGAGTGCAGGATCAGGCATAATCCATCAGGAGATGCCCGCAGAGTATATCGGTATGATGCGAGGCCTACAGCTTTGGGTGAATCTTCCAAAAGACAAGAAAATGTCTGCTCCGAGATACAGAGGCATACTTAATCATGAAATTCCAATCATTCAAGAAAAAGGCTTGACAGTAAAAGTGATCGCAGGAAAATACAAAGACGCCACAGGTCCTGTAAAAGATCTTATGGTAGATATTGAATATCTTGATATATCGCTGGATCATGGCAATGATTTTGATTATCATGTAAAAAAAGGCTATACCACATTCTGTTATGTACTTGAAGGTAGGGGGGATTTTGAAAAAAATAGTGTAAAAGAAAAAAATCTGATCTTGTTCAAAGATTTTGACAAAATTCAAATTAATGCTCCTGGACATGTAAGGTTCATCCTGGTATCAGGCAGACCGTTGAAAGAGCCGATTGCATGGGGCGGCCCTATTGTGATGAATACTGGTAAAGAGCTTGAACAGGCATTCAGTGAACTTTCTGAAGGGACTTTTATCAGGAAATAGGAACTGTAATCTACATCCGCAACACTTATTAATTTGAACAGGTTTTCTATATTAATTGGAAAATATTTGTCATAATTATTTTCTTATCAGATTTTTTCCGATTTGCCCTGAAAAAATAGTCTGCAATTATGCACATATTTATACTTTGGAAGTGACTTTGGAGGTTGCCAATAAAATGAAAGACATGGATGAACTCAAAAATCAGAAAAGGATACTAAAAAAGAAGATACTCACACTTGAATGGGACAAGAACCTTCATCAGCTCAATTTTGCAAAGAATAAGATTCTGGATAGATACAGGAAAGAATATGATGAAGTGAAGGCAAAGATGGACGGAGAGACTATCCCATCTGATCAACTCGTTGAATCCTCATCACAGTAGAATTATTTCTCATAATTTTTTATATCTCTCCATATTTCTACTGACAAAGGTGATTGCTATGAAAGAAAAGACAGTATGCCGATGCCTCAATTGCGGTCAAGGCTGCACAGATGAAGCCTTCCTTACAAATGAGAACGGGATGGTTTGCCTAATTCTCGGAAAAGACAATTTCAAGAACCAGGTATTTGGTAAAAGAAAGACACTCCAGACCAGGGTCTGTGCAAAATGCGGGTTTGTAATGACTTTTGTGAAAGATATCAAAGACATCAAAAACAACACCAAAAAGTAAAACATGAATAAATCTAAGATCCTTTTTGGTCTCGTAGTCGCAGTGTTGCTGGGAGCATGGTTATTCTCTAAAAAAATATTTGCAGTGATCATCCTTGCTGTTGTACAATACTATGCAAAAGAGGCATTTGCACGTATCACTTTTGATATACCTGGTACAGATGTTCCGATAATCAATTTCGACAAAGAAGTATCTAATCTGATCATTGCATTGAGCAGTTTCTATTATGGTGCAATCAGCGGAGTATTCATCCTTGGTCTGTCGCAGGTGATACATTTTTTCCACAGGGAAAAGATTGATTTTATATTGATAATTGACCTTTGGACAAAGGGATTTTTGATAATCGGGCTTATCAGCATATTAAGGAAGAGTCCGCTCTATTCTGCTGTGATAATATCCATCATGATAACAAAAGTACTGAATATATTTATGCAGAAACTCTTAGTTGGTAAAAGGATATTTGCACCTCTGAATATTTCTGATATGATAAGCATTGTTGTGTATTATGGAGTGTATAATGTTTTCAGCATAATATACTGATAAGAAATATATCAGTTTAAATATAAGATTATTTTCTCTGCAATAATTATGGCTCTTGAGACAGTGATTGCTGACATGCATATGCATTCTACATATTCTGATGGAAGGCATACTCCTGCAGAGATTGCAGAAGCTGTTGCTGAAAAAGTGGCTCCAACCGGAATGATAGGTGTCGCAGCATTGACAGACCACAATACTGTTGATGGTGTAAAGGAATTTCTTGATGAGATAGACAGGATAAATGAGGACGAATTCAGGGTAGTGGGTGTTCCGGGTGTCGAGATAGAAGTATATGAAAACGGTGTCAGTGTGCTGGATCCTACACTGCCTGGTAAGATTAGGGAACAGTCCCTTGTCAAAGTATATGCAAATCATTTCCTGATGCGAGCCCTTTCAAGCGATGACAAAGAGATGAGAAAAATCGGAGAAGATCTGTTGAACAAGTGCAAAGGATTTGATGAATATTCTGATCAGATGTACAAATTCTACAAAGGCGAAATAATATCCCCATACATTCATTTACCCCAGATGCATCGGCTCAGGGAGGATATGGAATGCTTTGTTGCATCACCTCCAAAAAGTATTGGAGAGAATATGATTTATTTTACAGAAGATGACAGACCTGATTTCATCACTGATGATTCAATAGTCAAGAAGGTCAAGTCAGAATACCTTGTATATTTCAAAAAAAGTCAGATTGCAAATATGAAAGATATCATGGATGATTTAGGGAAAATTAAGACACCAAGCTTCAATGACCTAATCACAACATTCAAGGAAAATCATGTCTCCAGAAAGGATATTGCTCTGGTGCTAGCGCATCCTCTCTCTGTGGACGAGACTGAATGGGGAAAGGCAATGTACTATGTAGCAAAAAAGATATTCTCAAATAACAATGATTATTCAAGGATGTTCAGTGCTACCCAGAGTACAAAGGCTACATCAAAATGGTTAGATGGAATAGAAGTGATTAATGCGGGCCATCCTGTCTTCATAAATGACAAGGTGTTTGGAAATGTAGCTTTCCCATTTGGCGGATTGCCATATAGTGGTGTCACAAATACAATGATGGGCAATAGTGACGCGCATGACAAGAACTGGGTCTTTGCAGCATATAGTCTTATGGACCTGATAAAACGCAGAAAGCAGGACAATCTGACGATTGACTCAGTAATAAATGCTATCAAGAAACCTGGAAAACCAGCAGTATGGTCCAGAGGATGGGGTTATCAATACAAACATGAATTCAGGCTTATCCCTATTGAAATGGAATATAAGAACGCTGTGAACAAGAATACTGATACCAAATCTGAACACAAAAGTTTTTGGAGGACAATGAGCGAAAAAGGTGAAGCCTTTTTAAAAAAGGCAGGATACGAAATCCAGAGAGTGCAAAAATCTTATCGAGAGATGACACCATACCTTGATTGGATAGTTCTGTCTCCTGTCTCAGGACCTATTAAAAAAGAGGAAGGTATACTAAAAAGTCTTGTGAAATTTGGTGCAAGCATTCCAAGGTTAGTATTTCAGAACAGTATCCAGAAAAATATTGTCTTACCAAATTTTGATTATGCTGAGAAGTTTAAAGAAGGAACAGAAAATATACCCATGCCGACCATAGTCAGACCATTCCATCTGATTCCTGTAGAAAATTTTCCTAACGAACCTTTTTTTCTGCCCTTTGGTCACATTGAGGACCCATATGGACATATTCATGGATTAGTAGAACCATTAGATATTGTAAAATACTTGTGAACAATAAGCTTTATATTATTACTGCAACTATCATATCCAAAATGCCAACTAAAGTCAATGCTAAACACATACTAGTCAAATCAGAAGACGAAGCAAAGAAGATCCTTGAAGAACTAAAATCCGGCAAGAATTTTGAGACACTTGCAAAAGAGAAATCAAAATGTCCGTCAGGTAAAAAAGGCGGAAGCCTGGGCTGGTTTTCCCACGGCCAGATGGTCAGGGAATTTGAAAAAGCTGCTTTCTCGCTCAGGAAAGGACAGATAACCCTGCAGCCAGTCAAGACCCAGTTCGGCTGGCATATCATTAAAGTTGTGGATACCTGGGGCTGATTTTATTTCTCGGACTGTTTGACATGTTTTTGTCAGTACAGTCCTTAGATGTTTCCCTTAAGGCTTTTTCAAAAGGCTTAACATAATTCGGCTGGCACATCATTAAAGTTGTTGATACCTGGGGCTGATTTATCTATCCAATATATTGGGTTTACAGAATATCTAGAATATCTTGTCATGATGATCATAATCAAGAAGAATTACTGTTTTCTTCGATTCATCAATTTCATAGACTAAAACAAAAGATTTATCGATGTGAACTCGATAGGCTCCATGCATATCTCCTCTTAGTGGCTTAAATCTATATGGTTCTTCCAAAATTTTTTCTAATTTTTTGAGTAGGATTTCAAATTGCTTAGGGTTCCTTTTACTCAGCTTATCAAAAATCTTATCCACTTTTGGTTTTATGGACAAAGAATACATTTTACTGTAGACCAT
>JAHIYL010000115.1 GCA_018815145.1 Nanobdellota archaeon
AATGAAAACAAGGATTAAAGAATTCAGGGCAAGAAAAAACTTGACACAGGCTGAATTAGCTGAAAAAATTGATGTGACAAGACAGACAATACTGTATATTGAGCGAGGAGAATATTATCCATCACTTTTGCTGGCCTTCAAGCTTGGAAAGGTTCTCAAGTGCAATATTGAAGAATTGTTTATTCCTGATTTGGGGGAACTGAAATGAAGAATGATAAATTTTGGCTTGATATTCAGATAGGGATCTTTATTCTGTCTATCATTACGATATTATATTCAATCATAAAATCAGTCTATCTTGATTGGCAGATACTGCCCTTATCTGTAAATACCATCAGTATTCCTGTCAATTTTCTTACAGGTGTTTGGCTAATGCAATTTTCCCTCAAGGATATCATTAGGCACAAAAAAGGCAAAAGAATAGAACATGGGTATGATGAGAGAAATACAAAGGTCTTGGTACTCTCTACAATGAATGCGGGTCTAGCAGTAGTGTTCACTATCTATATTGTTGTCCTGGCTAGCTCAATCACCAACCATGTCAATGCAAAAATATTCAGTGCAGCTGACTTTGCAAAAGTGCTCTATCCGGGGATTATTGTATTTTTTTATTCGTTCTACTGGTATTACAGCAAAAAGAAGAACCTATAAAAAAATCTCTGACTTATTTTTTTTCTAACCACAGTACATATCCTCGTCAGCATCCGGGTACTCTGCCAATACACCATTCCAGGGCTTCTGCAGAACAACTTTTCCATCCTTATTTTCCTTGACATAATCTTCATGCAGAGGAATTTTTCCACCAGCAGTTGCAATGTATGTTGGCCTAATATCTCCAGATAAGTTGCCAATCATTCCCCTTATAATCTTTCTGCCTTTTTCAATAGGAACTCTCAGATGCCTGAACTGCACATCCCTATAGCTACAGTTAAATACATAATACGGCCGCACCTTAGCTTCCTGGAGTGTTTCACATAGTTTCCACATCTTGAGCTCAGAATCATTCACATGCTTGAGAAGGACTGTCTGGCAAATAAGTTTCATTCCGGCATCAGACAACTTATGTAAAACCGCTTGAGAATAATTAGTTATTTCCTGGCTGCAATTTATTTGCATAGGCATCCTTATCGGCTTACTTCTATTGAATTTTGCAAGCATCTCAATAAGCTCATCATCAATCCTTTGCGGGACAGTCACAGGCATCCTTGTCCCGATCCTCAATGTTTTCACTGTATCAATTTTCATCAGCTTGTCAATGACCCAGCCAAGCCGTTCATTTGAAAGAGACAATGCATCTCCTCCTGTCAACAGAACATCCCTTATCTTACCATTCTCCTTGATATAGTCAAATGCTTCTTCAAATGCCTCGTTTGTCCAATGCTTATCACAAAATCCGATATCATGTGTCCTAAGGCAGTGCCTGCAGTACATTGCACAGACATTTGTGACCTTGATGACACACACCTGCGGATATATCTGGTCGATAAGCCTTGCAGGTGAATGATGGAATGAAAATGCAGCAACATCTTGACCAGGATTTGTTACTTCCTTAACATCCGGTACGCACTGAACAAGAATAGGATCATTTACTTTTCCAGGGATTATTAGTGATGCATAATAAGGAGTGATACTCATCCTGTACTTTTCCTGGACATTCTTGATCTGAAAAATCCGTTCCTCCGGAAGATCAATCAACTTTCCAAGAACACCGGCATCTGTGATCCTGTTCTTCATCTGCCATGAGAATGACAGCCAATCTTCTTCACTGCAACCAAAATGTTTTTTTATCCTATCCCTGTTCTCAGAGATCTCTTTATCAAGCTCAATCCCTGTCTTTTCCTGATGTTTTGACTCAATATAAAAATCAATCCTATCCTGTGCTTCCTTGACAAGACTATCTGCTGATAATCTTGCTGCAACAGTCGTGCCATACTCATCAGTCTCCTGATGAAGCAGAGCAAGCCTTTCCAGATCCTCCCTGAAAAATCCAAGAGATGCAATTGATATATTTTGAGAACTGAAATCAAGCAGCTTTTGGAATAACATTATGATCCTACCCGGGTTTCTGCTTGATTCTGCTTCCCTGTATAATTCCTTTAGCTCATTCACGGATGTGCTCTCCAAATCTTTTCCTTCTGAATCAATTATTGAATCTATCAGTAATCCTGTATCATCATCAATTTTTTTATCCATCATAAATACCTCAAAAAACTGTTAAAGATTGCATGTCAAATATTCGTATACAAAAGAATAATCAACAATTACTTATGCATTTAATATTGATAAAAAACTTATAAAGTTATCGCAAAGATACAATTTAAATATAGAATGTTTTTACAGCAATGAACATGGCTGAAGAAATCCCAGGTATCGAAACCATATGTGAAAATGTACACCTGATAACTCCCAAAGCTGCTTCCCCACTCCAATCCAGATACTGTTCAAACATCATTGTATTGAAGGATAGTGCTGAAGAATACACATTAGTTGATACAGGAGACAGTGTGCTCACACTTGCAATGCTGGATGTATTTAAAAAAAAAGATCCTAAATTTGACATTAGTAAGATCACAAGAATAATTCTTACACATACTCATTATGATCACTGCTTTGGACTCAGGCGGATCAGTGAAAGGCTTGAAGCAAAGGATTTGCCGAAAATAATTGTCTCTGAAGCTGAAACTGAAGCTTTAGAAAAATATGGTGCAGATTATTTTTTTGGCAGTAAATTCTTTAGAAATCTGCTTGAACATCCATTGTTAGACAGCCTGGCTGATACAAATAATTCTATGGATTATCAAAAAAACACAACAGAACTATTTGAAGGATATGATTACCAAAAAATCCGTGAAGATACAACATCACTAAAAGCAGGTGGTTTGGAGTGGGAAATTATGCACACTTCAGGTCATACGCCCGGATCAATTGCCTTATATAATGAACATGAAGAAATCTTAATTTCCGGCGACCTAATTTCAAAATGGGGAAATAAATACAGGCGCAATCTTGGTTACATATATGGTTATAATCCATTTGGCCGTACTGCCATAGAAGCTGATATCCCAAAATGCCTTGATACACTCAGTCTTCTGAAAAAAAAGAAAATTACCATAATTTTACCGGGACATGGAAATTTAATCAGCAACAAAAGTGAATTCTCAGCTCAACAGACAATTGAAAATATATATGCTTATCTGGCGCCTAAACAAAAAATAATCAATTTTTACCAATCTGTTCTGAATTTTATTGGAAAATAATAGTTAAAATAGTAAAATACAGTCAAACAGCAATCTTTTTAATATGCTTTGGATTTGTTCAATAGATGAGTCTTCCGAAAATACTTGGCATCATGGATGCAATATGCGCCCTCTTCTTTCTGTTCACACATTATTTTGCAGTCCCTGACAAGGCATTATATATCATAGCAGCGTATCTCTTCACAAAAGGCCTGCTCTTCACAGTCATGTCAAAAGATATTGCGAGCATCATTGACCTTTGCGCAGGACTATATGCCCTCATGATCACAATGGGTATCTCTATTCCTGTCATAACCACTGTGGTTGTCGTGTTCCTGGCACAGAAAGCAGCACTCAGCCTGGTGAGATTGGGCTAAAAACTTACACAATGAATTTTTCCAGTACCTGGACCATCTCTCTTCTTTTCTTGATATTCACCATTGCCTGATATACCTCATCAAAATGAAATATATCCTTTATCCAGTTTGCAAAATCATTCTTGAATTCATTGTCAAAAAAATAAAATTCAGATTCACTCATATTTTTCAGAACACTCAACAGTTCTTTAAGCGAATGGACTGCTCTTCCGTCTTTCAGAATAAATGCCTGGTTTGTGTTGAGATAATACCTGGAATCAGGTGCAATGATTTTTGGTGCATCAATTACTTTTGACTCTGTGCCTATTCCAGTAGTTTTTGCGCCTTGTTTTTCAGTTTCATTTTTCTGCTCAGCCTTTTCTTCAATATTTTCTGTTTCCTCTATTTTATTTTTGGCTGGCTCTTCAGATGCAGCAGGGCCAATTGGCGGCTTTTTCTTTTCATTCTTCTTCAATTCTTCGATCTTTTCCATTTCTTCGGCATCATCATCATCCAGAACCTCAGGCTCACTTTCATCATTCTTTTCATTCGGGTTGGCAGGACTGAGTGATTCATTTGTTCCGTTTTCTTCTCGCTCTTCTTGTCTAGGATGAGTTTCTTCAGATGACGCAGGGTCTTTTTTCCTGAGAGGTATGGGCCGGTCATCATCATTTTCCTCATTATCATCATCGATAGAACCGATCTCATCTGCTGCTGCAATATCTTTTTTTATCTCTTCAATATGATATTCTTTTGCATCATGTATCTTCTTTATAAGCAGAAATATATCAAATGCTCTTTTCATATCTGGATCCTCTTTCATATTTTCTTTTTCATCTTCAAGATCTTCGATGATGTTGCATAACTTTTTTTCCATCAGAGGATTGATAGGGACTGTCTTTTCAAAACTCTCTATCACCTCCAGCATTTCAGACAATTTTGCCTTGATTTTAGCATCGATCTTATCATTCTTACTAAGCTCTGCAAGTTCATCATGTATCTGATCAATCAGATCAGCAATTTCTTTATTCTCAATAGCTAATATTTTCTTCAGCTGGTTCTCGTGTGTACTCAGAAGTTCATTCATCTTCTTTTTTTTCCTTTCTTCATCATAGACAAGGAACTTTAAGACAGTAGCAATTATCAATGGCAAAAGGAACAGGAAAAGCAGAAGCAGCCATACGATGAGCTTGCACAGGTAGTATAGATATAAGGCAATGGTCAATGTGATGAGCAGTCCGCTGAAAAGAAATATGTTAAGGTTGCGCTTCAGGGTGTAGATTCTTTTTATCTGCGCTAATTTGCTTAGCTTTTTGAAGGCTCTTGTCTCT
Source organism: Nanobdellota archaeon (assembly GCA_018815145.1). Taxonomy (GTDB): domain Archaea; phylum Nanobdellota; class Nanobdellia; order Woesearchaeales; family GW2011-AR15; genus WJJD01. Next base: position 4,924 of record JAHIYL010000115.1, read on the forward strand.
CTGTACTGCTCTACAAAAAATTGTCCTATCAAATAGATAACAAAGAGCATGATTATTGTTATCAATAGGAATGCAAATGGAAACGGTCCGCAGCCGACCGCAATTATCCCAATGATTTCCCCAGGTCTCTCTAAGACTGGCAATATCCCACCAATGCAGGCAGGACATGGTCCGCCGCAGTCAACTCCTTCTTCACCCTGGTTCTGGACTTCATCATTGCACGTCGGCTCTTTGCATACCTCTTCATATGGATGGCAGAATCCTGATTTGCAGTCAGTATTTTTCCTGCACATCTTATCAAGGTCGCACGGGTCGCACTTCTGTCCACCGCAATCTGAATCAGTCTCATCCTGGTTTATCAGATAATCATAGCAGGTCCCAAGATATTGACAGGTCTGGTTAAGATACGGCTTAGTATAGTTGGTTGTGCAATTAGTAAGATCAATGCAGTTCCTTGTCTGGATCTCTGAGATGGGACAAATTTCAGGCTCCCAGTTTGTGCAGAGCCAATTTTCCACACAGACCGGAAATGAGATGTTCTGACTTAAATTGCCTGCCAGATAATCTCCGGTCCTGCCTGTTGAAGAGGAGCTGCTGCTGCTACTGCTGCCACCGCCGCCACCACCTGATGCAGAGCCTCCTCCGCCGGATGCACCGCCTGTGCCGCCTGCGCCGCCTGTGGTCCCTCCCCCTGTTGTTGACGGACATAGCCCGCAATCTTCTGCGCATGTCCTGCAGTCTTCTGTTACTTCACACCAATTGTTCCCGCACCTGATTGTCGGATTCAGATCAACCTGATGAAATTCTCCTGAATACCATACCGTGTCACCTGATGTGACTGCAGGATATCCATTGATCTCAAACAATATGTTTTGTCCCTGATATGATCCTTCAATCTCTGATGTAGATATTGTATCTGCCCGGCAGGTCAGAAGTCCATAATATCCTGCAGCTGAAATGGAAAAAATTCCGCAGCTCTGATTATATGCAAAAGCTTCGATCACAGTGCCGACAGGAAGAGGATCGTTCTCTGAAGTCTGTGCAGATACAGTGCCATAAAACTCTGTGGATAAGATAGGTATGTCCCTGTATGTCGGAAAAAGCGGAGCTGCTGACACCTGATCCAGCGCACATAGGGACAATAGGAAAAATACCGTCAACATCACAGTCAATTTTTTTTCTGTCATCTTACCAGTCAATCACCCATGTATCTGAATCAGTCATATATATCCAATACCCATAATACGGATCTGCATATATCAGGTCCTGATCAGAGCTGACTGAGGGATCCCATGAATATTCTTTCCACAGGTCTGAAGTTTCATTTGCCATATGGATAACAGTCAGATTGTAATTTGGCTGAAGAGTCGAAAGCGCCTGATTTATCTCCTCACTGGCCAATGTTGGATATCCCACAAGATTCCAGCCGGGAGATACAGCAATATAATTCGGAGTCGCAGTGGACCTGTTCAATGAGAATTGCGCCTGATCCTGCATATTGATCCAATATCCGCCTTTTCTGCTGATATCGGTCAAATCCTGGACAACCCATGCAGGAAGGCTGGGATTATATGCAAGCCATGTGTCCTGTACATCACCTGTAAAACCATGTATAGATATTATGTTATCTTCGACTGATTCAAAAACTTCATCTACTGCAGTCACATCTGCAGTGCATGGAATAGATATCAGGTTCCAGCCGCTCTCGATTGTAAAATCACAGTATGCCTGAGTCACTTCAATTATCAGGACCGAAGTATCAAGTTCTGCCCTTCCGGTTATCCTATTCTTTATCCCAAGAAAATCCATGCTGAAAAGCACCAGTCCGATAATCAGGAACAATGCTGCTGCTGCTATCAAAATTGCTGAACCCTTGCTCCTTCTCTTCTCTGAAAAAAAGGTCTTTTTCCTAAGTTTTTTCAATTTTTTGATTTCATTCATCGTATTGATCTTTTCAGATGCCTGGTTTTTTTATTGGCTGCAAACCTGTAGATTGAAAATTTACCGATTGTCTTTTTCTCAATGATCTTCTCCTTGTACAATAGGTTTATAATCCTGAATGTTGTTGCAAGAGGGACTTTAGCCTCCTTTGACACCTTGTTGATGTGGAAAAGCTCATTAGGAGCATCAAGAAACACAGATATGACTCTCAATGTCTTGTCATCAATCAACCCTGAAAAATAGTCTTTGGACTGCATCATGAATTATAATCCGGCACAGACTTAATAAATATTTCCATTTTTGAAATAAATATTTCATTTTTGGAATATTTTATTGTACTAAATGAATACAAAAGATTTAAATTAAATCCATCCATCCAATGAAACATGGTGGAAAATGATCCTATTAAAATTACACAGGATACCTATAACAAGACTGCTCATCTTTTCCATGAGCTGCATTCTGATGTGCAAAGCGTAAGGAATCTCATTGATATTTTTATTGAAAACATCAAGGGTAACAAAATTCTCGATATCGGCTGTGCAAGCGGCAGGGATTCAAGATTCTTTTCAGAAAAAGGTTATGATGTGATAGGAATTGATATGTCAAAGGAGCTGCTCTCTATTGCAAAAGAGTTTGCTCCAAAAGCCAAATTCATACATATGGATATGCGGCACCCGGAGTTTGAACCAGGATCATTTGACGGCATATGGTGCCAGGCTTCTTTTCTGCATATACCTAAAAAAGAGGCGAAAAAGACATTAAGTGAATTCTATAAAATACTAATGAAAAACGGCCTGATCTACATAGGTATCAAAGAAGGGACTGGAGAAAGATTTGTTGAAAACAAAAAGGAACACAAAGGACTCAAGAAATATATTTCATATTATTCTGTAAAAGAGACTAAAGACCTATTGGAAGCACACAGCTTTCATATTATAGACATATTCACAGAACAGAAAAAAGATCTTTGGATAAATGCATTTGCAAGAAAACAATGATAGAATTTGAAATTAAATTGCTGGAAATAGATGAAGATAAAATTATCCAAAAACTAATATCCATTGGTGCTAAAAAAGTATTTGATGGTGATTTAATCTCAATATATTTTGATGATAAAGCAGAAGTCTTTTTTGATAAAGGCAATGTCCTGAGATTGAGAAAGAAAAAAGACAGAACTGAATTGACTGTAAAGACTCCTATTGATTTTGATGGGATCAAGAGGATGGATGAATACCAGACAGAAGTCAGTGACATTGATGAGACTAAAAAAATCCTCAATGCACTTGGCTACATTGAAAGACTGATTTACAAAAAACACAGAAAATCTTTTGTTCTTGACAGCATTCATTTTGAGATAGATAAGTATCAGGATATACCTGTATTTCTGGAAATTGAAGCACAGATTGAAGATGAACTGAAGAAAGCATGCTTGCTTTTAGAACTTGAATTTAATGATTCAAAACCCTGGACAGCAAAAGAAGTGCTGGAATTCTATAAAAAATAAATCTCTCTATATCTCTTTCCCGCATCTCTTGCACTGCTTTCTTCTGAGAGAATTTATCTCTTTGCACTCCGGGCATTTCTTTTTCATGCCAAGTATCAGGATCAATAGTATCAATATTATCAGAATCGGGCCATATGTGATTGCGCCTGTTCCGATATCTCTTATCAATTGTCCTGTCAAAAAGCCTGCCATAGTGTACTCAAATTCACCTGAGATGACATTGACAAGGCTCCTTTCCCTTTCTCCATAATATGCATGTATCTTGACAAGCGGATTGGCAGCGATATCTTCATCTGTCATCGGCACATCCACAATTATTGTCTTTTTCTGGCCTGCCTTTATGAAAGTGATGACGCCTGGCCCATATGTCCCAAGCTCATCATTTATGAGAAGGTCATACAGTTCAAGATTTACAAACACATCCACTTCTCCTGTGTTCCGGACTTCAACAAGGAACTGGCCCCGTCTCTTATCATATTGGACCCTGACTATCTCGATCTGTGAAATGTCGGTTATCTCTACTGTCTCAACCTCAAGTGTCTCCCTGATAGTATATTCAAGACTCTTTGGGGATTCACCAAAAATTGTGAAGACCTCTGCAGAAATCTCATTGACAGTGATCTGATCAATATCATAGACCAGAGTCTTGTATTCATTCTTGTCGATGAATATTGGATCGACATCTCCGACTGTCTGGGTCTCTCCGTCATAGCTCAATGTTATCGTGCCTTTAAGATACGATGACAATGCGACCGTATTCCTGTATGTCACAAAAAGCTGGTTGGACAGCCTGTTATATCTCACACTAAAGATTTCAATACCTAATATATACCTGGGAAGATAGAATCTGTCAAGATCTTCCACAGCAGAGATCGGGCCGGTCGGAGACCTTGCACTCTGAGCAAACTTGACAAAGACGCTGATACCGAGTTGTCTCCTGATAAATGTCGCTGAGCCGATAAGCTCATTTCCGATAAGTATCCCTATCTGTATAGGACTGTCCTTTACATACTCCTGCACCTGTTCAGGTACATTTGACCTGCCGATGAAAACAACAGGCTCAACACCGCTCATAATCTCCTGCTCAATGAACTCTCCGTTCGTAAGGATCACCTGGCTCTTAGGCTCTCCATGCAGTTCGACATGCCTCTCCTGGTAGAGGTCCACAATCTCCTGGTTATCCAGGAACCTGTCTCCTTTGTTTATCACAGTTGGGCTGAATTTTTCAAGAGCATTTTTCACTTCCCTGTCCATCTGGCCATAGAGTATCAGCTTTGGATTGGACACTGAATTCAGATAAGAGACCACAACATTGATATTTCGCCTGTTGGCAAACAGCACATAACTCTGATCCAGGACTGCATAAGGTGCAACTGATATTGCATTGTATCCGTATGAATCGTCAATGACTATGAATTTGGATATGCCTTCGAGCCTTTTCGCAAGGTCAATATTGACACTGCTGCTTGATATATCCTCAACAATGAAACCCTTGGATTCAAGGACCGGCCCGTATCCTACGACATGAGGATTCTTTTTTGAGCTGATCACAAGGATATTCTTCTTGGCTGTAGACAGTTGGTTCAACAGGAGTGTGGAATGTCTTGAACTCACAAGAAAATTTGCATCCTTGCCTATCAGTTTTGCATAGAGCAAAGCAGAATATACATCCTGCCAGTCAGCAGAATTTGATATCACCTGATCAGGCTCAGCTGCCAGGACTGAACCGGCGGATATCACAATGACTATAAGAAGCATCAATAGCAATATTTTTTTATCCACTTTTTCCCCAGTCTCCCCTTCATGAAATCAGACAATTAATCTAATAAATCGAAATTATTTAAATCTTGCGGAAAAAAAAGGATAATGTGATTTTTTCACAATATTTGAAAAAAGCAAAAAAGACCAAAATAGTCTGACAGATCCAAAAAAACAAATTTCATTTTAATTCATATACTTTATCAAATAAATCAGGTCTCTCAACAGAGGACAATTCTCCCTTTCCACCTTGTTTTTCCCATTTCATCTGCCAAAGATACAGGAGGCCGACTGACATCTGCTCGAGATATATTTCTAGAGTCCAGATGATACCCGCATATATGATGACGCCAAGCCACACTTCAGTCGGCAATGCAATCTCAAGCTCATTCAGAATATAGATTGGGATGAGCGGCAATGCCATCACACCCGCAGCCGCAAGTGTCAGAGAGTATGCAGTCAGAAATTGGGCAGGGTGCTTCTTGATAATCTGAAATGATCTCTTGAATGACGCAAACCCGCTCTTGTTCTCCCATGCAATTGCCGGCAATGCCATAAAGACAACCATTCTTATGAGTTTCTCAATCATATTTAATCCAAGCCGAATAAAAGAAAATGGAGTATTCATGCCGGTTAATGTCATGGCAGCATCTTTTACAGATGGTTCAGATTTGCTTCTTGCTTTGCTCGTGAGCGCCTTAAGAATCACAATTATCAACCAGAGAATCCCCCATATCAATGCAACAGGTATGACCCGGATTAGATCAAACCCAAATGCTTCTTTCATTGCTTCTGAGAGCGAAGCTTCCTTTCCTGATTCCATCTGCTGGACCAACTCCAGCATAACTATATTGGACATGCTTATGACAAAAGCCAATATTATTATCTGAAGATAGATGTAAAGGATGAGCAGCCAGAAACTTCCAAGATTTGGGAAATAATACCTATTGTAAAGGGTGATGAAAGCAACGATAATCCAGCAAAAAAATATGGGAACAAGAAATACAGGTTTTCTGAAAATGAATGTCATCGAGTCTTTGAATACTTTCCAACCTTCACTAATACCTGCAAAAAGTGGCATACAATCTAATACAAAAAGACTACTATTTAAATATTCTGAATTTGATGAATGTCATACACTATTTGCTCCTCAAGTTCCACCATTTCTTTCCAAACAATAAATTATTTAAACTTTGTTGAATAGATACATATTAAAAAAGAGGGAAAATGTGGCCATTTAAACCAAAGTATAAAAGGATTGAGGATCAGAGCGACGAAGATGTACTTGCTGAATCTGCATCAAAGGATTCCGGGGCTGACCAGATCCAACAGATCTCTAATTCTAAACTGGCAGCAGACCTCTCCAAACTCACGGCCCAGTTTGAGCAGTTTGCAGAACTTAGGAAGCTATTCAATGAGAGGTTTACCAGAATTAATGAACAGGTTGGTGAACTCCGCGGCATGATAATGGATTCCAACAGGGCAATGCAGGATGTTGAGGTGAAGACAGTCAAGGCAGTAGATCTTGTTTCAGCAGTCCAGCCGGACAAGCTCATGGTTGAGATACGAAAACAGGATGTGAAGATTGAAGCGCTGAAGGCAAGTTTCGAATCTAACGAAGCCATGATGAAATCAATCCTTGACCAACTCAAAGACATGAGACACACAGTATCAAAATTCAAAGGAGTCGAATCAGTTGTCAAACTTTCTGATGATGTAAAAAAGGAATTGATGAACATCAAAAAATCCGAAGCGACCATAGAAAGGCACTCAGATAAGGTAGAAGGCATATTTATGGAATCCCAGAAAAGATTTCAGGATTTTGAATCATTGTCCGGAAAGCTGACCGATATGGACAAGGAAGTCAAGAAGATAATGCAGCAGAGCGACCAGAATAGGGCAAAGGCTTCAAGCCTTGCAACCAAAAAAGAGGTTGAAAACCTGATAAGCAAATTCAATGACTTTGAAAAGCATGTAGGCAATGTCATTGATCTGGTTGCAAAAAAATCAAATGATCTGCCTCTGAACCTGAATGACCGTTTCAAGAAGCTTGAAAAAAGCATCAATAAGGCATTTGACGAGCGAGTGAAAAAAGCTGAGAAGATGAACAGGATACTTTCAAGGATTGAAGAAAAAGCACCTATCATTGCAAAAGAACTGAAAATTGCTGAAGCAATTGAAAAAGAAGATGCCAACAGGCCAAAGATAACAACTGAGAAACAAAGCACTGCAGCAGCGAAACCTGAAGAAAAAAAAGAGGTTGAAGAAGCAAAACCTGCTGCTGCTGCAGACGGAGAAGAACCTGCTGAGGGAGAAGAGAAGAAAAAAAACCTGTTTGGCAAAGTGTTCAAGAAAAAAGAAGCTGCTTCAGAAGAACCAAAAGAACAAGAGAAAAAAGAGTGAAATAGTCATTCAATAGAGGAAGTTTCTCCAGTTTTGAAAATATTTATATTAAGTATTCTACTTCCAGGTGTGAAAATGATTGACCCGGTTTCATTTGTGAAGGAACATGTTCCTGGGTTTGAGGAAAAGACATTCAAGAAACCCATTTACCTAGAGCTTGGACTCACTAATAATTGTTATTTACTAGAGGTTGAGGGAGAAACACCTGAAAAATATGTTCTTAGAGTATGTAATCCAAATAAAAACAGAATTCTACAGATTGATAGAGACCTTGAAAAGGTGGTTAACGACACTATTGTAGCCATAGGTATTTCTCCAAAAGTTGTGTTCATGGATCCAGAAACAGGCAGTCTGTTGACTGAATACATTGAAGGTACTACTCATGAAGCTGAAATTTTAAGAAACAAGAAAAACCTTGATCTTGTTATTGATGGAATGAAAAAATTGCACTCTGTTAAGATTGACAAGGAACACAAATCAACCTATGATGTTATTGAAGAATATAACAGGAAATACAAAACATATGAACCTGACAAAATGTCCAGTATTGTCCCGGATAGCATTGATAAGTATGTTCAGAAAGCTTTAGAGATAAAAAACAAATATGCAGGCCATGATTCAGATCAAGTCCTTTGCCACCTTGATTTAACCTGGCAGAATCTGATTTTTGCCTCAAATCAGTGCTATTTCATTGATTGGGAATATGCAAAAATGGCTGATCCTATGTTAGATATAGCAGGATTTGCTATACATAATTGGCTTACACCTAATGATGAAAAATATTTATTAAAAACTTATTTTGATGAAGAAATTGATGATAGTCAAACGCTGAAATATAAAGAGATGAAATTTGTATGGGCTTTAAAGGAGGGATTTTGGGCTGCCATACAATCTGGAATTCAAAACAAAGAAAAATGTGATTTTTACCGAGACTGGGGAAAACAGTGTTTTGATCATGTTGAAACGATCTATGAAATGATAAAATAGTAAAAAATAGAAATTGACATCACTGTTCACGTTCCATCATGTGAAGACAGCCATCTCACCGACAGTACCATCATCAAATACATAAGAACAGCCGCCCTTGATATATGGCTTCCTGAATTCATAGTAGCAGACCTTTTTTGTGGGTTTGCCATCAACAATGACTGATGTGATATGATAGTCGAACGCATTAATATCTGTTTTTGAGCCATACTGCTCTTCAAGTGTTTTTTTGAAAAGTGTTTCAGCTTTGTCATCGCTTATCTTGGCATCAGGTGTGTAGCATCTATGGCTCTCTTCACTGCATTTCTGGCCAGTGATTATGCATCCGCAGTCAGTGCAGCAGTTTTTCCATGATTCTGTCAGTTCACATACAGAATTTCCGCAGAATTCTTCACCAGGAACCTGTGTCTTTGGCTGCGCTTCTTCGCTGTCTTTGCTTACGGCTGTATACATTATAAGCAAGGCTAATGTCAGGATAAAGACTGCGCTTATTATCAATACCATTTTTTTGTTCACGTGAAATCACCTGCTTTTAAGACACCTGCTTTCTTTGAATTTTCTCCTAATCTGATTGTTGGATCCATGTATGTCTGATAATATAGATAAGTTTCCATCACTTCCTCATTATTCTCAGCTTCTTGTTCCTCATAGTATGCAAGCCTGGCCTTTCCGATCGCTTCACCCAATGTTTCATGTAACTCCAGAAACAGATGTGGATAAAGATAGTCAAAATAGCAATCTAATATTTTACGATTATCATATGATGAACCATGCCCGCATAATTCGTCTACGTAATGATCATAGCCCAACCCATAACCTGCTTTTGAATATGTTTTATAGTTTGCTCCTACCACTATTAAAGCCATTTGTTCGACAAATGTCAATTGATTTGATTTATCCAGTGGTGCATTGATACTTCCTCCCCAACAAGGTGCAAGAAGGATCACTTTGTCCTTATATTCCCTTGTCAACAATTCATCTCTATCTAATATTACTTCATGAACATCATTGGAATACTCTTGTTGGGTTGATCCATCCATCCTATTTCCATGCAGCATAATGAATAGGTTCCTCGGTTCAAACAAATTTGTTAAATCATTTTCTTCAGGACTGTAAAAACAGCAATCTTCTTCAACTTTATTATCTTTGCACAAAATCATATTGCATTCGTCAAAGTATTTTTTTATGAATGTCTCTGTGCTTATTCTTGTATAATCAAATATATCTTCCTTGTCTGGGTCCTTTTCCTTCATCAATAGGAAGTCAAATTCAGAATCATCTGCAAGATTTATTCCACCTTTGTTATGCAGAAGAACTGCATTTTGGATATAATTGAAGAGTGTTGTCATATCATTATCAATTCCTCTTGGAATCCTTCCAAAATACACCTGTAATCCCATCTTTCTTAACTTCTGAAAGTACATTTCATCTGTCAGAAAAAAATCTTCTTCATCTTTGTCACCAAAAATATACTTGAACATCGGAATATCATTTAGCCCACCAATTAAAATTGCATATATATCCTCTTCTTTTAAACCCAATGAAAGTATGCAATTTCCAATTAAGTTCTGCATATCTTGTTGATCAATATTCTCCCCAAAATCAATATCTCCAATACCACAAAGATGTCTGTCTTTTTTTGAATCAACTCTTATGATGATAGGCCTATGATAACCATCATTTTCAATAGAAGAAACATAGCTTTGGATTAAGTTATCTTTAGACAATTCTTCGATAATAGAATTGGTTGTAAAAATCAAAACATTTGATTTTATTTTTTCTTTTAAACATCCCTTTTCATCCACTGGCCAGAAGAGTGAAGAGGCTCTGCAATAATCTTCATTTGACTCCAACACACAACTTTCATCCAAATCTTCAAAAAAGCCATCATAATCATCATCACAACCGCAAGAATCACAGCATATGCTCTCTGAGTCATCTTCATAAACATCTATCTTTGCATTTGCACATCTGGAATTGCATCGAACTCCTCCTTCCAATTCACAGGATTTTCTGCAATCACCAAATTCAGGGTTCCACCCATAGATTTCTGCGTCAGTCAAAAAAATTATACTGCTTGACAAGGATTGGAGAATCAGCTCAAATCCTTCTGTGACCACACCATAATCAAATCTATTTTCATATCTATTATTTCCATCTACATGCATCTCTCCAATAAGTTCATGTCCATTTACACTTAAATCAATGATATTATCATTAGGCATCATTATATTAAATTTTTCAATCTGGTAACTTTCTCCAAAATCAATCTTGAGAGTGACTGGGTTTTCCTCTCCATTTGAGCTTTCTGACCTAATATTATGGATGAAATTACCATCAAACATCTTACGATCCTCTCTATCTAATTTGAATGCTTCATCAGGCAATATGCTTATCTGTTCATTATTCAATGGAATTGGTTTTGAGTGAAAGGTGCATCCATTTGCCACACAGCCATAATAATCATCCTCAAATAAGTTGCAGTCTGATGGGACACATCTGTTTTCAAATGACTTAAAAGCTACAATCTTCCTTAAGGTAAAGGTGTCTGAAAAACCTGAAATGCCTATTTGAAGCTTTTTATAGTAACCAGGTTCAATCTTAAAATAGGTTCCTCCTTTATTATATCCTGCCTCCTCTGAAGTCAATAGGGTATCATCAATAGAATTGTCTACAATTGTGATTGTAAATATCTCATCAATTTCAATATATAGAGTATCTAAGAAATTATCATCTAATTCAAGCAAAATATCGATATGCCTTTGACCCTCCACCGGGGAATGTAATTGCCGAAAGACACTTGTACCTTGCACGATGCCGGCAAGATCATGATTGTAGTGTAAATGAGTGGCAGCTAATATTGACATCTGTTCATAATTTGTTGGATCTGTAAAATAATCTTCGATAAAGTAACACCCATGATCTTCACAATTCTCCTTTTCATGATAGTTGTCACATTCTGTATCATATTTTTGCACAGTTGGATTGTATTGTGGAAAATTACCATTATTGTTGGGAACATCATTTATTGGTTTTTCTTCAATAAAATCGATTAAATAATCGACTGAAGATTGCTCTTGCTCAGAAAAAGTCAATTCTCCAGAATTAGATTTCCCGCCTCCACATGCTTGAAGAAAAAGACAACAAGTTATGATTATGAATAATAAATAAATCTTCAAATTGATTTTCATCATTTAAATGTCTGACAATAAACAATAAAAATTATTCGATTTAACATTCAATTTTCCACTAGTCACAGGACAACCACCCGCAACCTATTTAAACCTATCTTTAACTTTATAAATCTCATATAATTCCAAAAAATACTAAACAGGAAATTCTAATAACAACATTGGCCAGGCGAGGCGAATGCCGAGTAGGACTTCAGTCCGTCTGTGCCCTTGTTGTAGTTATTAGAATTTCAAAAGTATCAATAGTAATAATAAATATAATAAAAGGACTATCTTAACAATGAAAAACATCATCATCAAAGGAGCCAGAGAACACAACCTGAAAAACATCGATGTAGAGATACCCAGGGATAAATTTGTGGTGATAACCGGTCTTTCAGGCTCAGGAAAATCAACTCTGGCCTTTGACACGATCTATGCTGAAGGCCAGAGAAGATATGTCGAGTCTCTTTCAGCCTATGCCAGGCAGTTTCTTGGTCTTATGAATAAACCTGATGTCGATTCCATCGAAGGCCTTTCACCTGCAATCTCAATTGAGCAGAAGACAACAAGCAAGAATCCGAGGAGCACTGTGGGTACAGTCACTGAGATCTATGATTATCTGAGACTATTATTTGCGAGGATAGGCATCCCGCATTGTCCTGAACACAACATAGTCATAGAGAAGCAGTCTCCGCAGAGGATAGCTCAGGCTATTTCAAAAGACTATCAGGGAGATATCACTGTCCTGGCTCCGATTGTCAGGCAGATGAAAGGGACATATGAAAAAGTCATCAGCGATCTTAACAAAGAAGGTTTTGCACGGGTGAGGGTGAATAAGGCTATCTATAAGACAGACGAAAAGATCAGCCTTGACAGGTACAAGAAACATGATATTGAGGTCGTAATCGACAGGCTCAATGCAAAAGATAAGTCAAGGATTGCTGAAGCAGTAGAGAATGCTCTGAAAAAATCAGAGGGTCTTGTCATTGTCCTGGATGAGAATGAGAATGAAAGATTGTACTCTGCACTCATGGCCTGCCCAAAGTGCGGGCTTGCTTTTGAAGAGCTGCAGCCAAGGATGTTCTCTTTCAACAGTCCTTTCGGGGCATGCGAGAAATGTTCAGGCCTTGGAATAAAGATGGACTTTGACCCTGATCTTATAATCCCTGACACTTCAAAATCCATCGCAGATGGTGCTGTTGCGCTCTACAGGAATGCAATTGACGGATGGCGCGGCCAGTATCTGGGTGCTGTTGCCAAACATTTCGGATTCACAATATTCACGCCTATCAAAGATATCACAGAAGAACAGTATCATGTACTCATGCATGGTTCAGATAAGCGCATCAGATTCAACATGACCATGAACAACGGAGATGCCAACTGGTCGCATCATGGTGAATGGGAAGGGCTCATACCACAGTCAGAAAGGCTGTATCAGCAGACAGAATCTGAATACAGGAGGAGCGAACTTGAAAAATTCATGAAGATCTCAGCCTGCCCCGGCTGCAAAGGACAAAAACTGAAACCCAAAGTGCTGGCAGTCAAGGTGGGCAAAAAATCCATTATTGAAGTTACAGACATGTCAATAAAAGACTGCATTGAATATTTCCAGCTGTTGAATCTGACTGAAAAAGAATTTGAGATAGGAAAATTAGTATTGAAAGAAATTAAAGAGCGGCTGAGCTTTCTTGATAAGGTCGGACTGAATTATCTCACTCTTTCAAGGTCAGCAGGCACACTATCAGGCGGAGAGGCTCAGAGGATCAGGCTTGCGACCCAGATAGGATCAAACCTCATGGGAGTCCTCTATATATTGGATGAGCCTTCTATCGGTCTTCATCAGAAAGATAATGAAAAACTGATAGATACTCTTCACAGGCTTCGCGATCTCGGCAACACACTCATTGTTGTTGAACATGATGAGGATACGATAAGGAGAGCTGACCATGTGATTGACATGGGACCCGGCGCAGGTATACATGGAGGAGAGATATCCTGCCAGGGAACACCTGAAGAGATCGAGAAGGACAGCAATTGTCTCACCGGCAAATATCTGTCTGGTGAACTGAAGATAAAGCTTCCGCCAAAACGCAGAAAGCCAATGGATTATATCAATATATATGGGTGCAAAGAAAACAATCTTAAGAATATTGATGTCAAGATACCTATAGGACTTTTTACCCTGATAACAGGTGTATCCGGAAGCGGAAAATCAACATTGATCGATGAGATACTGCACAAAGGCATGAAAAGGATAATCTATAATTCAAGAGAAACCCCGGGAAAGCACGACAGGATCGAACTTGATTATCCGATTGACAAAGTCATAGTCATTGACCAGTCGCCTATCGGCAAGACTCCTAGAAGCAATCCTGCGACATACACAAAGGTCTTTGATGAGATAAGGACAGTCTTCTCAATGACAAAGGAAGCAAAGATCCGAGGCTACAAACTGGGAAGATTCTCCTTCAATGTAAAGGGCGGACGATGCGAAGCCTGCAATGGTGACGGCCTGATCAAAATCGAGATGAATTTTCTGCCTGATATCTACATTGAGTGTGAAGAGTGCAATGGAAAAAGATTCAATTCAGAGACTCTTGAAGTCAGATACAAGGATAAGACAATCGCAGATGTCCTTGCAATGAGTGTTGATGAGGCATTTGAGCTATTTGAGAAAATACCTTCTATAAAGAGAAGGCTTGATACTCTTGTCAAGGTGGGGCTTGGTTATATCAAACTGGGCCAGAGCTCAACAACACTTTCAGGAGGCGAAGCCCAGAGGATTAAGCTCACAAGAGAGCTATCAAAGAAATCCACAAGCCAGACACTCTATCTTCTGGACGAGCCTACGACCGGACTTCATTTCCATGATGTGAAGAAGCTGATAAAAGTCCTGAATTCTCTGGTCGAAAAGAAAAACACTGTTGTTGTGATTGAACATAACTTAGATGTCATCAAATCAGCAGATCATATCATTGACCTGGGTCCGGACGGCGGAGACGCGGGCGGTGAAGTGATTGCTGTTGGTACACCTGAAGAGATTGCAGAGAATGAGAAGAGCTATACAGGAGAATTTCTGAGGAAGATCCTGAAGAAGTGAAAAGACTATTTTTTACTTTTCGTATAGTGAAAACCATCCATATGCTGTTTATAATCTCTGGCTAACGAATTAAACGATTTCTGCAAATATTCTATTTTATGAAAGTTTCCGTCTGACCTTCTTAATATCATGAGGGTTATTCCTAATGTAAAGACTAATAGTGCAATTATTACATCTTCCGCAACCCATGAACCGCCTAAAATAATTCTTCCAATTTGGTATCCAATAAAGATGCCAAATAGTAACAAAAAGAAATAGAGAAAGACTTCAATAATATCAATTGACTTCTTTTTTATCATTTTACACTTGGCGCTTGTACAACCAAATCAACAACAATACAATAAGAATGACAATGACAATATAAAGTAATTGCATCATACCTTTCTTGTTCATCATCATTAATTTATTAAGCCCTGACTTTTATAAATTTTTCCAAAATTCTTATATACTTTACATGCATTATTTTTCTCCATGATCTCAATAAAGAGAGTTCCAGCATCCAAATGGAAACAATACAAAGCCCTCCGTCTTGAAGCCCTGAAAAATGATCCACATTCCTTCGGCAATGCGATTGAGGATGAGATTGATTATCCTGAAAAAGAATGGCGAAGACAGATAAGAGATGTCCTGTTTGCTGTCAATAAAGATAAATTAGTCGGCATGATTGTTTTCAAAATACAGACAAAAGTTAAAGTTCAGCATGTCGCCAACATCTATGCAATGTACGTAAAAAAAGAGTACAGAAGAAAAGGGATTGCATCACAACTCATCAATGCTGCAATAGAAAAGATCAAAGAGAATCCAAATGTAGAAAAAGTAAAACTCGCTGCAGACGCATTGCAGAAGCCTGCTATTGCATTGTACAAAAAACATGGGTTCAAAGAGACTGCCTTGATGAAAAAAGAATTGAAGTACAAGGGCAAGTATTTTGATGATGTGTATATGGAGAAGTGGATTAGGTAATCTATTTGTACTATGTTAGTATTTTGGGAAGCCTTTTACTTATTATGTCAATCCATACAATTTAAGAAAAAGCATCATAAAACAGCCTTATTTCCTTTTATTTTTCTTTTTCGATTTCTTATCATACCTAATATATACAATGTACATCAGATTCAGCTCCAATATCCAGCTTGGGACAAGAAGAACATTTCCAATCCCACGGAGCACAACTGTAACAAAAGCTATGCCCATAATGACTGAGATCAACCCAGCAAAATATGCAATCATGCCGATTTTCTCTTCAAGGTCCATCAATGCCATTCCCCAGAATATTGAAAGCAGACCGCCAAAAAAATTGAACATCCCTGCATACTGGTTGAGAGCAAAATATCTCAATACAACCAAAAGCAGTGTATGGATCATCCAGACGTACGGTAAGTATAGGAGCTGCCTTTTTTTGAATCTCCTGCCGATGCCTATGAACCCGGCCACATATACTGTATATGCGATGATCAGAATAACCCTTGCTTCCAAGATACTGACCAAAGCGTAGATATCAAATATGATATTTACAAATCCTGACAAAATGACTGCTTTTGATAATGTTCCTATCCCAAGCAGCCTCAGGAAATTTGGTAATTCCAAAAAAAAAGCTACCAAACCTGCAATCAGTGAAACCTTAAGATAATTTTTCATATAACCTTATCATTTTCTTTAATTATAAATATATTTTGCATATTTCTCCAAAATCATTAAATATTCAGCCTACTTTTCCAATATCTGAAATGACAGCTCCAATCAAACCTACCATAAAATTTGAAGACCTTGACAAAGTAGACATCAGAATAGGGACAATAGAAGATGTGACTGATATTGAAAATTCAGACAAATTAGTAAGACTGATCGTCAATTTTGGCGACCATAAAAGACAGATAGTTGTCGGCATGAAAAAAGAGCGTGAAAATCCAAAAGAGATAGTTGGAAAACAGGCACTCTTTGTTGTCAATCTTGAACCAAGGAAGATGATGGGTGAATTATCTGAAGGCATGATACTTGACATCGGATATGCTGATAAGGTGACGCCTGTCCTTGCAATGCCTGAGAAACCGGTGCCTGACGGGACAAGGGCCGGATAGGAATCTGATAATTTTATTCAAAAAAACAGCATCACACTTATCAGTATCAATATAACCGCAACAATTCTCTTGAATAATCTCTCATCAACCTTCTTATGGAATCTCATGCCAACCAATGAACCGATAATCATGGCAGGACAGAGCAACAATCCTATCTTCATTACCTCATAAGTGAAAAGTCCTGAAATTGAATAAGTGATCAGTCTTCCGATATGGAATACAAAAAACATAGCAACACATGTCGCCCTGAATTCCTGTTTTTTTGTCTTGATATAAGAAAGATACATGACAATCGGAGGGCCTCCTGTGCTGAATAGTGAATCGATCATGCCGCCGAAAAAACCTGCAACACTTCCGAAAATCCCTATATATTTTGGTTTCTTTACTCTTATCTCATCAAAAAACAGCATCTTCAGTGAAAACAAAATTACAAATGCTGCAAACATCTTCCGGATAATGCTGCTGTCAAAGCTTCTTAAAAAATATGTACCTATATAGACGCCAATGAGTGATGATATGGCCAAAAGAAAGACAGTCTTTTTGTTTGCATATCTTCCAAACCAATACAGCAAAAAAATATCAGATGCTAATTGCACAACAAGGAATATGGGCTGCACAAACTTAATGTCAAAGAACAACAGAAAAGTGCTCATCGCAACAAGCCCTGCACCAAATCCTGTCGTGCCCTTGACAATGAAGGCAATGATAAGGATTGCAGACATCAGAAGGATTGTTTCTATGGATAGCATATTTTGATGATAAAGAAAAGAGGCCTTAAATAGTTTATCTAATCAGGCAAGATGTGAAGAGCAACTTTTTCAACTGGACTGGCGTCAGAGACATAAGGTGAACAGTCTAATTCACCGTAATCATAATATTCAACAAATACTTCACCGAGTCCGGGATAACTCCCTTCTGTCTCTTCCAAAGATACTATGAACCAATCAAGATATCCATCAACACCTATTGGTATCCAATGTTCACCATCATTCGGCAGATTCTCGAATTCTCTGGGCTCATCTTCATAACTCAAAAGAACTTTTCCTTTTATTATCTTATCAGTCGCGCAAGGCCTTCCGTATAGTCTTATTTCTCTGATTTTCCTTTGTGGGTCCGTAAGAATCTTAATTTCACCAGTCCCTGTTCCTTCTGCAAGGGCCCATGAACGACCGCAGTCATTGGTAACACCATCAAACAAAGTCCATGGATAAAAATCATTCCCTCCATCATAAACTGAAGAGAAATATGCAACCCTATCTGAACCAAACTCTCTGACAGCCTGATCAACAATCTCACCTGTATCAGCTTTTTCAATAGTGAATCTGACACCGACTACTTCTTCATTATTGAACAGAAATTCGGGTATTGTAAAATGGAATCTTTTAAATCCCTCATTATCGCTGATGAAAGGATAACTCTCAACAGTATATTCATAAGGGTAAGTGCTCATCCTGAATACAACTTCTGTCCCATCTGTTAAGTCCCCACCGCAAAGGATAAAATCATATCCATCATTTGTATAATCATTCTCAGGACGGAATGTGGCAATTATCCCGCCATATCCCGGACCCGCCTTCACTTGCTTTGGCACTGTAAGGTCCAGGCACTCCTTTGTCATCCAGATCTTTGGTGTATTACCAGGAACCCTGTAATTGTACAATAGGTCAGAGAAATACATCAGGTTGCAGAAATTCGGATATGAGTTTGCTTCGACGTCCACACAGTTAGGATTATCCAGGATATCATAGATGTATCCATATGCTTCAGAGGTCTGGTAAAATAATGGTTCATAAGGCTTGACCGAAAATGGCAATATTTCAGTATTAATATTATAGTCAAATGATTGCGGCTCCAATACATAGAAAAGAGGGATCATTCCGACATTGTCAACCTCACGCTCATTTATCTCAAAACATTGAATGCCGACCAATGACACCATCATTTCCTCAAGCTGGTTCCCTGTCTCAATCATCACATCATATGTGTAGCTGTTCCCGGATAGTGCGACCAGATTGTTCCAGTCGTCAAACAGGATGTTATCGAATGAATCTTTCTGCCGCTCGTTCAGGAAGGGTTCAAAATATGCCTTAGTGCCCAAAAAAAGGATCATCTTGTCACCAAGGTCCAGCAAAGATGCAACAGCTTCTTCAAAGGCTTCCGGATTGAACAGACGGTCAGCATCCTCTTTTGCATAGGAAGCATAAGATCCAATCTCTGAGTGTGCTCCTTCAAACTCCTCCCCTCCATCATATGATGCCATGATATCCATGATATCCTGGGCACGCATTCCGATTGTCACAAATGTCTGTTCATTAATATTGCCATCCAGAAGGCTTGAGATGGCCTCTACATTGACCTTCAAGTCTCGAAGCACATCGGGATCATAATATCTGGCAGCATCAATCTTCTTCTCAATGGAGATAAGTCCGCGGTTCATCCCCCGCACATACGCTTTCATGGAACCAACCGATGTGTCGACAAAAGGATACTCGCTCATTAAGTGCGACAGGGAATAATAGAAGTCCTCGTACTCCCGGTTCATGTCCGACATCGGCCTGCACATCCTGAAGTCAACCTTTGTCTCCGGGTAAAAATCGTCAACATTCTTGATCTCAAAAGATACTGTGTTCCCTGCAATACCTGTCTCAAAGCCAGATTCTCCCCATATTATATCATATGCTGGATCCGAGTATTCAATATAGAGCAAAGACCGTTCTTCTTTGGTCTTGGCCTTGTCCTGGCAGTCATAATATCCTTCATTCGATGTCACTTTGATATCATCCAGCTCGCCGATTAGGTATTCGCCCGGCTTGGTGGCCCTTATTTTCATTGATGCATGAGGAACCCCAAGATTAGGTATGTATAGTCTGATAGGATATAATATATAATCCTGCTCCCGCGGTATATTACCTAGGAGGGCAAACAATTCATCAGTATCCATGTTAAAGTACATTGCAAACCGCCTGGCTTCCTGTACTAGATCTTCACCAATTAATTCATCGATTGTATAGGCATCTGGATCAAGCAAGAGATTGTAAGTGTGCTCAAAAAGAGGGTTATCATCTCCTTGCGTTGAGATATCGATTGAAATAAATTCTCCGCCGTGCAGGTCCTTTGACACAATCAGAAAATAAAGTGTATAGTCATCGACATTGATTCCATCCTGGTAATTCGGTATATTGAACAAATACACCTCTTCATCTGATCCTGGCAATACAGGTTCCTTATCTGTGGCAATCTTGACAACCTGCTGATCATATATTGTGAGGTCCTCATCGTTATAAGGATATACTGAAGAGAACCAGTCTCCATAATGGCCGATTACAAACCTGAACAAGCCTTCGGTCTGTCCCTCTGATTCACTGTATACCGGCGGAACAGCAAAAGAGAACTGGAGCAATTCCGGATCAGAATCCTTCACCCGGACCTCATCCGGGTCTATCAATAATGTATAGTGAAGCCTTTCTTCTCCCAAAACTCCGTTCACTATTGGTGTGAAATATACCATCAAATCAAAGTAAACATTTCCAGTTGCGGGAGTATAAGACAACTTGTACTGAAATTCATCTTCAGGTTCTATCTGAAGATTATTTTTTGTGATATAGACTTTATGAGTCTTATCAAGCATTGTTCTGTACTCATTCTTTTTTCCAGCCTCACCGATGAAATGGTATTCTAAAAAAAATTCAAGAACAAATTCTTCATTCAAATATTCATTTTGTTCCAGGTTTAATTCATCCGGTGTTAAAGTGACTATTGCTTTTCCCTGCTCCCCCCTGACATCCTGTGCGATATTATCTCTATCAATATATTTGACATATCTTCCTGAAGATTTCCTATATCCTAACCTTAACTCAGAGTTCTCAGGAAAAACACCAGTAATTTCAAGCTCAATAGTATCACCAAACAATGCTTGATAAGGCCCTTTGATCTCATGTTTTGGATGGATGTAATTATATTGGTACAAAACTGGCTCAGCTGGCACTGGTTCATCTGCAGGTGCTCTGGCTCCACCGCATCCATGCAATAGAAAAGAGGCAACCAAAATTGACAAAATAAAGATTGTTTTTGTGTCCATCATCTATTTTGATTGTAATATAGTATTTATATTTTTGCAGGAATCCATGAGATCTGTCTCGAAAGATTTTTAAACTCAATTCCTATCAAAAAAAATATGTCACTCAAGCATCATATGAAAAAAGCAGCCTTTGGAAAAGAAGATATACTGGCATTCTTTGATTATCTGCATAAGAAGATTGGTGTTCTCATTGCCATAGGGATCTTCGGAGCCATGGCATCACTTATTTTTGCCTTTGAAAACTTTGCTTTGAGGCTGATCGGCATCTGTGCACTTGTCCTTTTCATGCTGCTCTCTATCCTTCTGTTCTTCCACATCATCATGGATTATTATTCAGGAGATAATAAATCGCCTTATGTATTGTTATTCGGAATCCTGATCTTTCTGCCGATAGTTGGATCCATAGCCTATATCCAGGATTTCAACAGGGCGGCAATGCAGCTGATTGTATATGCATTTGCAGGAGTGATTTTCATCATCTCAATACATTTCACTGCTAATCTCTTGAATTATCTCATCGACAATCTGGCAAAGAACAACCAGAAAAAAGCATATTTTTTTGTATTCATAATGTTTTTATTGTATTCGCTCAGCGTACTAATTTTTGGAAAAGGCCACCTGTTCAATTCAGTGTCTGTAAAATTCCCATTTGCATTCCTCCTGTTCATAGGGCTTCTGGGTTATTCAATAGAATTCCTGATAGCGATGATAAAACATACTGGCAGGAACGAGTATGTGATACATCATAATTGAGAGTATGCATCACGTGCTAAGGAATTTTTCTGCTTTGATGAATTCACTCATCGTCTTCATATATTCCTTTGCTTTGTTGCTTTTATCAAGATCATCAGAAGAGATGCAGTCTTCAATGACAAATACTCTGTGCTTTTTTGCAAGATCAATCACATTTGCCTTGACGCAAAGATATGTATATACACCGACAACATATACATAATTTATTTTGTTCTTTTCCAGAATTTCTTCAATATCTGTCTCAACAAAAGCACTATAGTCTTCTTTTTCAAGAA
>JAHIYL010000116.1 GCA_018815145.1 Nanobdellota archaeon
ATCTTGAAAAAAATCACAAATAACCGGATAATCTATGCCGGTGGAGTCTCAACAGTTGAAGAGATCATGCAATTGGAAAAATTGGGTGTAGATTCAGTACTTGGCATGAGCCTGTATACAAAAAAGATTTCACTTCCGCTGGCATTTGCAGAGACTATTGATTTTGGCAAAGGAAAAGGATTGGTACCCACAATAGTGCAAGAAGAGAATGGACAGGTCATGATGCTGGCGTATTCAAATAAAGAATCATTGACCAAGGCACTGGAAGAAAAAAAAGGAGTCTATTATTCCAGGTCCAGGCAAATACTTTGGACCAAGGGAGAGACTTCAGGCAATACACAGGAGTTATTCAAGATCAAGGTTGACTGTGACAAGGATACTTTATTATTCATAGTAAGACAGAAAAACAAAGCCTGCCACACTGGAAAATACAGCTGCTTTGGTGATGAAGTTTTTTCAGTAAATAAATTGTATAAAATAATAAAGGATAGAAATGATAATCCAAAAATTGGCAGCTATACAAACAGGCTGCTTGATGATGAAAAGGAAATTATGGCAAAGATAAAAGAAGAGAGTTCTGAAGTCACTCTTTACAAGGACCTGGATAACCTCAGGTGGGAGATTGCTGACCTCTTGTATTTTGTGAATGTCCTTATGGTCAAAAAAGGCCTTGATTGGAAAGATATTGAGAGAGAACTTGAAGGACGGCATAGGCTGAAAAAATAAATTCAATCAATTCTGTAAATTCAATATTTTCAAAAATTTGTAATAAAATTTATAATATGAATATCCCTACTAACTTGTGAAATGATTATACTTTCAGAACTTAAGGTTGTTGAAGATGCTTTTTTCAAGGCTGACCTGATCTACTACAAGCCCAGCCTCTACTCATTTATTGAGGAGAATTTCTCTGAGAACCAGCCCTACAGCCTGAAGACACTGGCAAAACTAAGGAAAATTGTAAAAGATTCCAAAGACCGGGCCCATGACCTGATACTTAGGGAGGACATAAAAAAGATTGACAAAGAGATAAAATCATCACCAAAAGAATTTGATGAGAATATCTGGAAAGATTTCCTGCCAAAGATACGCCACGAAGTGAAAACTGCTCTGGGCCTTGATTTCAAACCCAGGTCTATCTTTTTTGAAGAGAGTTTTCCTGAAGGCCTGGGCACATTCGAGAAAAAAGGAGCCTCATCCATAACAATATTTGAAGGCCAGAACAATGCAGGCATCTATTTTCTTAAAAAAAGGATCAGTTCCTTTTACACACCGCTTCTTCTGATTCATGAACAATTGCATTCATGCCTTTCGCAGAATAAGACAAAGGACCAGATATATGTCGAGTGGTTTGAAGAGGGTATCGCCATGTGGTTTTCCATCCTAATCTATTATAAGCTCACCAAGAATAAGGAAGTCATAGATATCTACAAAGAAAGGAATTATATATATAGCAAAGTAAAGCCTGAATATAATTTTGTAAAACGGTATTTTGAATATATTAAAATAATGAGCTGCCTTTATCTCTCAGGAGGACCTAAATTATTCGGAATGATGATGGTTGATTATCTGTCGAACAAAAGAGAAAAAGTAAATAAATATCTTGATCTGGAGAAATATGATATAAAGTTTCTTCCAAAATCAGACATTGAGAATCTCCTGCTCAACATGACACTATTTATTGAGCCGGAAAAGACAACCCCATTGGAGTATCTCATCCTGAAGAGCATCAAGAAACCAAAGACAATCGAGACTATTGCCATGCTGACAGGAGCACCTGTTGATGTTGTCCAAAAATTCCTGTTCCGACTGCAGGTCAAAGGCATGATTGTCGCTAAAGATAAATACCTTGAGATGAACTGGAGAAAGAAGGACCTGTTTGAACATAAGCTGATAAGGCCGATATATCCCTTCTGAGAGTCAATTCAAAACAGCCAATACTGTCATCAATATTATGAACAGTCCAGCCATGGCCATGAGAAGATATCTTATCATTTTTAATCACTGATTTTCATTAGAAATTTTTAATATAGAATTCCGACAAGGACCCTTTTTATCTGCGGGAATCGGACTTTTCCGGGGTCTTCATCACGGTTATTGTCACCTTTCATGATGCAGTACCACCCAGTCTCATCAAAACCGATCCTGACAACCCTATGGATGATTGTCCCATCCGAGAACTTTGAATCATAGCTTACTATATCTCCGACATGGATGTCTCCCGGAGATTCCGGCACAATCTCAATCGCATGTGAATCCTCGTCAATCACAGGATCCATGGAATTGGTGTCAGTGAACATTGCCCATTCTGCATTCTTTATATCTATGACTACCCTGTCTTTTTCCACATGTATCTGGCTCTGCTTGATCCAGTCGTGTGGAGATGCCTGCTCTTCATTTGACAATCCCAAAAGCTGTAGAAGCCGGCTATCCTTATTCTTTTCTTCTGGTGCAGCATCAATTTCCTTAATATCATCATTCTCAAGTACAAATGTTGAATATGCAGTAGGCGTATATGAAGCCTCATCCCTAACCGAAAAATTATCTATGGCAAGCAGAGTCACCAAAATACCTAAAGTAAAAGCTGATATGAACAGCATTACAAATGCCAAATTTAATTGTTTTTTACGCATATTTAGCACTAAAAAGTAGGTACTCTTTATAAATATTGTGTTTTGTTAGTATTTTAAAGTGGTGAATTATTGAATTTATACAATTAAATTTAAATTTCCACTACCTTTTCCAGAACAAGAGGTAATAATAATGACAAAAACAACAGCCAAATTTATGACACTCTTTTTTATCATGCTATTCATATCAGCCTGTGTATCTGAAGAAGGTAATATTGCTGACCAGGACCTGAAGGATATTGCTGACGCTGCAGCATCTGATCCTGTTGATTCACTATCTGAACAGGATATAGAAACACTACCAGATGAGATTATCCCTGAGCCTCCAGAAAAGCCAATCGCTGAAGAGACAACTGAAACACTTGCCGAAACTGAGGATATTGATGAAGAAACAGCATCTGATGACTATGAATTCACATTGACCCTTGAAAAAACAGACGATTCTGTTAAATTGACCTGGACACCGTTTTCCGGAGAGTTTGAGGTCGGTGGTTTTGAGAACTACAAAGTCATAAGAAGCATCACAAATGCAGATCCCACCTACCCCGGAGAATCGCTCCTAAAGACAATTGTGGACATAAATGAGACAGAGTATGTAGATAGACTGCCGGAAGCAGGCATCAGCTATTACAGAGTAGCTGCAATCGGTGAATACAAACAAAAATTTCATACAAATGTCGAGAGCACAGAATTCCCTCATCCAAAAGAGACACCTGACCAGGACATAACCTTAGTAGCTGAAAAGGCTGAGAATGGAGTACTATTGAAATGGACAAGATATGATGGAGAATTTTTGCAGTATAAAGTTGTCATGTCAACAGATCATCCGTATCCTAAATACCCGGATGACAGGACATTGGAGACAGTGCCATTCCAGAATATAACATCCTATACTGATCTTACACCTGAATCCGGGACCAGCTATTATGCTGTGACAGTGATAAGACCTGACAGAAGCAGATTCACCAGCAAGAGAGTTATGATCACTGTGTAAAGACATTATTTGCCGGCCTCTGCCTCAAACAATAATCTCTTTTACAGAATACTCACTATAGAAGTCCTAGGGAGACATCCTGACAAGCCAGGTATAGGTATTATCAAATTTCATTGTTCAAATAATTCTCATCCAATTATTTCCTTTTGCTGCCTGCTCCACACTTTGTTTGGAGTTTTTTTGAGCCAGTCAGTGTACATATCTATGAACTTGAGCCTATCTTCAAAATTCTTGTCTTTTGCTTTTTTTAGTTCATTCAAGTCTATGTCTGGAATTATCATTTCAAATACCTCTTTAACAAACTGCCTACTTTAAGCCTTTTTATGAATTCATCAAATAATGAAGAATTAATCCTGTCTTCAAATAGATTGTACAGGAATTTCGCATCTTCAATATCTTTTTCAGAACCAAGATACAGTTTATAAGGTATCTGCAGTTCAAAGGGAGATACGAAAAAAATATGACTGTTCAAGACAATTTTTCTTCTGTTTTTTATTGTCCATGAATCTAGTGTATTTTTTGGAAATTTTAATTCCATGTTTGGAATAACTTGCCCTTTTTTTGAAAACCTGATTGAAGTGTTGTCTAATAGATAGTCTTTATAGATATCTTCAATAATGTTTGTATTGATGCATTCAAAAGATTCATTAAGATAATCCCAGAGCTGTCTGAATCTTCCAATTTCCAGATTTTCTATAATAATATCTACATCCTCAGAACTGCGATTCCTGCCAAAAAGAATAGATACATATCCTGAGATTACAGCATATTTTATTTTTAAATCATTTAGAATTTTAGTAAATCCTATGACAAACTCATCTAATGAATTCAACTCTTTTTCCAATTCAATTTTCTTATTGGTATATAATATTTCCATAACAATAGAATAGTAATAAGAGAGAAATTAAATAATTATCCGAAAAAAATACAATTAAAAAACAAAATATCGTTACTTTATCCTTACTGCCTCAAGATTCCTAGGGCACTGAGTTTCTACCCTGAACATCTTATGGAGTGAACTTGCCAGGTCCAGGCATCGTGTATTCTCACCATGGTTCAGGATGATCTTCTTTGGCCTTGGCTGCAGCTTATTGACAAAATTCACAAGCTCTTTTCTGTCAGAATGATCGCTCAGCTCCAGCTTATGTATCTCCATCTTGAGTTCCATCAATTCATGCTTGCTTCCGTTCTTGAAAGTGACTTCTCTTGCTCCTCTCTGGATCCGCCTTCCAAGAGAGCCTTCTCCTTGGTAGCAGGTAAACACAAGTGAATTCCTTTCGCTTGAGGAAAGGGCTTTAAGATATTCAACAGACGGTCCGCCTACAAGCA
This sequence comes from Nanobdellota archaeon, assembly GCA_018815145.1. Lineage (GTDB taxonomy): Archaea > Nanobdellota > Nanobdellia > Woesearchaeales > GW2011-AR15 > WJJD01. Next base: position 4,954 of record JAHIYL010000116.1, read on the forward strand.
TTCCGGAAGTTGCAAGTATTATGCATGGCTCTGTTTCTTCAAGCACCTGCTTACGTTCTTTATTGGATCCCACCTGCCTGAAAATCGACGACAGGAAAGGATTGTTGTCTTTATGGAATATCTGCTTTCGTATGGTCGAATTAAGAAATTCAGGATATGCCGTATGGATAGCTGTGATATCCCAAACCATGCCGTCAATAAAGACTTTTATTTCACCTATCTGCTTAGTTCTGTATAGTTCCTCGATGAGAACAATTATATCCTGCGCCCTTCCTGAACCAAGTACAGGCAGAAGCACTTTGCCTCTTCGATTAATTGTGTCAATAATAATCTGCTTCAGATATTCATGTGTAGTGTGTTTTGAAGGGAGCACATTTTCCTTTCCGCCATAGGTAGACTCAAGCATAAGTGTCTCCAGCCTTGGAAATTGAGTTGCTGCCTGGCTGAGCAATATTGATTTGTTAAACTTCATATCTGCGGTATACAATATATTATGGAGCCCGTTGCCTACATGAAGATGCACCATTGAACTTCCAAGTATATGACCTGCATTATAGAGCGTGATCCTCACGTCAGGTGTTATATCTGTCACTTCTTCAAAATTCAGAGTGATAGTGTGCTTGACTGTCTCTTTTATCTCTTCACTCGTATAGATAGGCTCTTTTCCTTCTCCCCTTGCAATCTTGACTACATCAAGCTGGAGCAGGCTCATCACATCCCTTGTCGGAGATGTACAGTAGACCGGTCCCCTATACCCGAATTTGAAAAGATATGGCAAAAATCCTGAGTGATCAAGATGTGAATGAGATATTATGACTGCATCAAGCTCATTGATATTGAATTCCGGAGCTTCAAGATAAGGATATGCCGAGTCTTCACTAGCAACGTCAATCCCGCAATCTATCAGTATCCTTGACTCAGGAGTCTGCAGGAAAAGGCAGCTTCTTCCGACCTGTCTTGCCCCACCAAGAAACGACATCCTTATCCATTCCTCTTTCTTCTGTCGCAGCCATCCTGAATATATCCTTTCTCCGGCCTTATTCAAAAATTTTCTCCTGTAATCTGAGTTATTGTACAGGACTGCCCTGATGTTCTCGATGAGCTGGCTCTTCAGAGCTGGTTTTCTCTTTATAATAGGCACCCACAAAGTCTCTTGCCTGATCTTTTTGAGGTTCTCACCCTGCTTCCCGATGGCAAGCCCAGGTTTTTCTGCCTCAATTATGACAATCGAACGCATTGGATCAAAAATGATATTATCTATCTGGGCTTCGTCAGTGACGATTCTATTGATTATTTCTGTTGCTTTTTCCTGGTCTATGCATATGGCAGGGTCAGGCCTTAGCTCGACTCTTTTCTTGATCTTGTTGACAATTGCTTTTATTGTCCCTTCATTATTGAAAAAGAATTCCCGATCTTTTGTATAGACAACAATATTTGCTGCCTCAAAACAGATATCACTTACCTTCTCTTTGGGAAGGTCTTTCATAATTTCCTCTAATATTTCAATCATAGAATAACACTTCTCTCTAATTTATATTTTTTTTATCTTATTAGTCTTTTCAGGTTATCTGAAAATTTTCTGAAAAAATTGAAATTAAATGAATAAAGAATGCCCTAAAGGGCAACTATAAGCCTTTTTGAAAGCTCTTTCTTGACTCCATTTGCATCTATTGATACAACGTCTATACCTTCGCCGGATGCGCTGTCTCTCTGTATTGCTGCATTTACTGCTTTCACAGCAAGATCAATCGCATTCTGCTTGGATATATCTGCCTTATACTGTGTCTCAAAAAGGCCGTATGCGAACATACTTCCTGAACCTGATGCCACAAAAGTATCGATAGATGACACTGAACCATCAGGATATATATCATACATGTGGACACCTGTCTGATCTGCACCGGCAAATATGAAATGCACAATCCCCGGTATCATCGAATAACCCCTTATGCTCTGGTACACGATTCCTGCCAAAAGATTTGCAGCCTCTTTGATAGTGGATCTTCTTCCTGCACGTATCTCCTTGAGCTTCAGTTCAGCCCTGATCAATTTCACAATCAATTGTATGTCAGAGACGCTTCCTGCAGTCGTCAAAGCCATATAATCATTTATCTTTACGACTTTTTCAACTTTTTTATCTGCAATGAAATTTCCTGCAGTAGCCCTTTTGTCAGCTGCGAGAATTATGCATTCTTTAGATACAATCCCTACTGTTGTTGTTCCAGTCTTCATTATATTTTTATCTTCCATATCACATACCCCTAGAAATCTTATGTTTGTAAGGGAAAGGCATATTATTTATAAATTTTATGGAATAGACAGTATCTCCGCATGAAAACTATCTGATATATTTCTTAATCTATCTTGAAGATTTCTTGACAGCAAAGCCAAATAACTGATCAGTCGCATCTCTGGAATTCA
>JAHIYL010000117.1 GCA_018815145.1 Nanobdellota archaeon
CTGTTGAAGCCCAGGCACTTGGAAGAAGTTCCAATGTCACATTTATGCTCCCTCCTTTTAGTACCTTGATCACAGAAGGCTCATAGTCAATATGCCATCTTAGGTCATTTGTATAGATTATATATCTTTCATCGAAATTGCCATTATTTGTAATCTCAACAGTATATACAGCATTCTCGTCCAGATAGACCTGGTTCTTTACAGCAGTGTATTCCACTTCAAAAGAGATTGCACTGGCAAAGCCTGCTGTCAGTACAAAAGCAAGAATGAAAATTATCAGATTTTGTTTTTTCATATTTTCCCACACCTACCCCTTATTGGACAACCAAGAGATATTGATGACTATTACAATAGGAATTATTTAATTTACTACTATATAAAGATTTTGTTTTGGGTTCGAAATGATCTGATTTTCTAAGGTTTAGGTCTACCTTCAATTTCTCCTGTATCACACAACCAATTGATATTTGGAAGATCATCTGATTTTACGAGTTCATAGAATTCCATGGAAACAATCTGTTCTGGAAACTCTTCATTAGTGAAGCTGCATGTATCTTTGTATGCAGGAGTTTTATAGTTATTCTTGACACAATAACCTGGTTCCCTAGTTAATTTTGGATTCCCATCAATAATGCACAAATCCTCTGGAAGCATTGCAGGTCCAAAAGGATTGCATATAGCATTTGGATATAATTTATCACTTTCCTCTCTAGTTATTGGTAGATTGTTTCCATCTATGTTTGCACTGCATCTTTGGGTTCTGTCTCCAGATTGTGGTGTTGTCTCGTCAGATGTGAATAGATGATAGGTGTCTCTCATAAATGGTCTATTTCCCCGCAATCTCGTTCCACAATCCCAAGCCAGGAACCTTCGTTGTTCAAAATCATATGGATCATAAATGTGAATTTTTACAGTAAAATCTTCAAATTCCATAGTACAAATCATGGAAAGTGATTCTTCTTCATAAAAATCACCACACGCTTGATAAAAATAATCAAGAGTTTTACATTTTTCAAGAAGATTCTCTAATTCTATCCCTCCATGATCATCAAAAAATTCGCAGGTCCTTGGGTTATTGACTAAATAAGGTACACGTTCTGTGAATCCAAGAGGTTGTTCTGGATTTTCAAAATCAGAAAAAAAAGGAATGATTTGTTGAAATCCATCTGTTATTACCTCTGCTGTATCATGGTCTGTGTTGTGACTACAATAATAATTGTCATTCCAATCACGATGATTCTGATAAAGCTCGTTCTTAATATCAAAAAGTTTCATTTCATCATTGCAAAAAGCAGTATCTGAGATTTCACGATAAATTATTAATCCTCTTGTATTTTCATCCCCTCTACAATAATTATACTCAATTGGCACAATTTTTTTGTCAATTTCTCCCTCTTCAATATATGCTATAGCAGATTGAGGTATCTCAGATTTGATTTCAATGCATGAAGAAAGTCTATTGCTTTGGATTTGGCTTTCAGTGAGCTTACCATTTAAATTTTCTTCAAACTTATCACCTATATTCCATGAATCTAATCTGCACAGATCAACTATTGGTTTTAATTCATTATCATTTGGATCGCAAGCCATAAGACCTGGCCTCAATTGAGTATAAATCTGTCCCCAAGGATCACTAATATAGTCGGTTTCAAAGCAAGTTTTTCTATTTGTTTTTTGAAATTCATCCCATACAGGAAAAACAGAAGCTTCATAGACTGGATTGATTTCCGGACTACCATAATCCACTGGTACTGTTACTGGATCAGTAATCTCATCACTCAATTGCCAAGATAACTTTTCTCCACCACTAACACAACAATAAGTACTCGATTCTTTTGGACCAATCTGTTTTTTGCAGAATTTGAACTCCCTATAGTCTCCTTCAGAACTTATGCAGTTGCTTAAACTGCGCTCTGGTCGGCAAATATCTGAAGTATCACACCTTAATGGATCTCTTGAACAAAGTTGTGTCGGGCCATATTGTATCATACAAAAAGCATGTTCATCATTCCATTCATCGAGTTTATAGATATAGTCACCATAACTCATTGTTTCACATTTTGAATATTGTGTTCCACAAAAATGTGGTTGTTTTTTGAGACAGCAAAACGGAACCTCAAACTCATTTGAGCAGTGATATTCTTTAGCATTGCACTCGTCAGTATTCCCTGTCTGCACTTTCCTACAGATAGAATATGGTATGCATTGGTTTGGATCCTCAGGATTTTTATCTCTACAGCATCTAGCATTTCCATTGTCTATACAATAGTATTCTCCACTGGTGCAAGAATTTGGATCAATTTCATCGGTATCGTCTGAACAAATTGCATTAGAGGTAGGACAAATGGCTACAGGAGTGGGAGACGGAATTACTTCTGTTGGGATAATTGTTGGATTCTCAGCAGGTATCTCTGGTGCCGTTGAAGTGGGAGCAGGAGTTGGATCAGGCGCGGGAACACAGGAATTTATTATTAGAATTAATAAAACCATTGAATTAATTAGAAGTATCTTCAATCTCATTCTGACAATAATATTGATTGCAATTTAAATATTTTTCTGGACATTGTTTTTCAAAAGAATCAGCCAAATGAAAATGATAAATTTATGCAGTAACTATTGTTTGAACTAAATCCCTATCACTATTGTACGGATTCACCCTGCAACATGAATTAAGTTCAGTGTCTATGCAGAAATACTCATAATCCTTACAATCATTTGCATCCAACATACTTACGTCTGATCTGCAATCATCACCACTGATGCATGCAAGTGGATCAGACCTTATTCTACAACAATGTGGTTCAGTTTCAATTGTGCAGTAGAATGTTTCAGATCCACACTTTTTTGGGTTCACATAGTCTTGCTCTTCTTCATTACTACCCCAGCATACAAGATTTTTGTCTGTTGGACATTCAGTTTCATCTGTATGAATATTGTTCAGACAACAAATTCTGTCCTCTTCAAAACTAGTACTAAATGAGGTCCGACAATATTCAGGATCAAATGAAGAAGTATCTAGTCTATTATCAGATGTTTTTGAGCTATAAATATTCAGACTTGAGGTTATTTGTCTACACTGCTCAAGCGAGTCTCCATCAAAGCACACCTTGTTTTCATTGACTCCAAGCTGATCACAGAAAGGAAGGATGTCACAACAATTGGCTTGATCTCTCCAAAAACAAAAATATTCATTTTCAGATGAACAAGTTGATGGATTTACAGTATCATCTGGATTATCGCTTCCATGTATTAAATTGTAGCATTGCCTGCTTTCTGCCTGGCATTGAGAATTTGAAAATAAATCTAGAGGTAGGCAACATGCTTTTCCATCGGGAAAACTTGACCCAAACCGAGATCTACAAAATTCAGGAGAGGCGGAAGCCATATCTACTCTCTTATTTGCAGTTACAGTGCTAAATATCTGCAAATTCTGAGTTAATTCAAAGCAATCTTCCTCTGAATCTGCAGGATAACAAACTTTTTGTTCGTCTACACCTGGAGGATCACAAGGTGGCAAGGGATCACAGCATTGTGCAACCTCTCCTCTCATACAAATATATTCTCTATCTGAACACGAAAGAGGAGTAACAATATTTCCAGAATCATCAGATATAGGGTCAATGTTGCGACATTGTGTTTCATCAATAATACACTGAAAGTCTGAAAAAACTATGTTATCAATACAGCAACTTTTGCCACCTGGAAAAGTATCTGTAAAACCTGTCCTGCAAAACTTTGGAATAATATTGGTTGTATCAATTCTTTGTGTGTTTGTTGTGGAGCTGTATAAGTCAAGAGCCAATGTCTTTTCATTACAGTGTTCAATTGAATCAGCACCAAAGCAAAAATCATAATCTTCAATATCTTCTGCTTCGCAGTCAAATTCAGAATTACAGCATACACTGTCTCCAAATTCATTTAAACAAAAGTATTCTTCTCCTTGACATACATAAGGGTATATTAAAGCTCCTGTTTCTAAATTGGAAGGTTTTAGATTATAGCAATTTTGAGCAGCATCCGGGCATTTGGCATCCTCAAACGCATATACAGATAAGCAACAACCTTTTCCATCAGGCAATTGTTCCATATACTCGGTTTGACAGAAATCAGGATTTTTTAATTCAAAATCTGAAAAAGTAGTTACAGACTCAGAATTAAATATATTGAATTCATAAGCTCCAATATAACAGTTCTCAACTGAATCTGCTGGATAACAAAAATCTGTACTATCACATGTTGATATAGAATCTTTGCAGCATTGTGATTTGGTATCCCTAAGACAGAAATACTCATCATCAACACATGTCTGAGGATTCACTGTAAAGTCTTCATTATTTGTACCTTTAATCAATCCATAACAATTACTTGGTTCAGCAAGACAATTTGATGCTTCAAACACAGATTCAGGCAAGCAACAGGATGTACCAATAAAATCAGATTCGCAAAACAGAGGTTTTAATTTTGAGCTGTCCATCAAATTATTGTTGCCCCCTAATTCATAAATATTTAGTTCCTTAGTTGCTTGCCTGCATTCAGATTTTGACTCAACATTAAAACAATAAAGATTTTGATCTCCACCCTCATCACAATTGGGTGGAGCACATGCAGCCAAGACAAATAAACTCACAAAAACAAAAAAGAATAACTTTAAATTTTTCATGGTGTTATTAATTTTCAACTGATATAAATA
>JAHIYL010000118.1 GCA_018815145.1 Nanobdellota archaeon
AATCGACAAGCTTAGGCAGATGAGCATCTAAAGATTATGAATTCCAGAGATGCGACTGATCAGTTATTTGGCTTTGCTGTCAAGAAATCTTCAAGATAGATTAAGAAATATATCAGATAGTTTTCATGCGGAGATACTGTTTTTTTCATTATATTTATATATAAGTGTAATGCACCAGACGGATAAACGAGCGGTATTAAAATGGGACTTGAACATATAATTGATATGACTGGAGCAGATATTGATTCCAGATTCAGAAGTATTTGGTACCATGATCCAGGTAGTCATGATAGATATTCAACCTATGAATCAAATTATCAGGATATATACCTTTCCAATCATGGTGGCAAAGTCAGGATTACAGGTGTTGATAGGACGGTTGGCAATGGATTAGGGCATTTAGATGATAAGGAGAACTGGATTCTATATGGAGAAACTGAGCCGGATCGCAATCCTGTGATAATTCTTGCTGTTAAGGACTCTAATATCATTAAACCGGGGAATCTGAAGAAAGCAGATATCGATGCAATATTGAAAGAGAGAAATCCTATGATGCGCATCTATGAATGGCTTATTGGTGAAAAGGTAATGGAGCATCATATTTTTGGTGACCATGCCCAGATGGCAGTCTATGCATATAATTCAAATATCTCAAAGGGTGACTTTAAGAATCCCATCTATAACAATATTTCTTTGTGATTTTTTTAAGGCATTTATCCTATTACCCATTGTTTTATAAATAAATTATTTTTGTCAATCATAAATGAAAAACAGATTTGCTATGGTACCAATATTATTATCTGTATTTGTCGACCTCATTGGTGTAGGTATTGTAATTCCTGTGCTATCTGTTGTGATGCTTGATCCGAAATTAGGTATGTTTGCTTTAGGAACACTTCAGTCAACAAAAGAGATAACACTGGGATTTCTAATTGCATCGTATCCATTTGCCCAATTCTTTGGAGCACCGATAATCGGAGCATATTCAGACAGGATTGGAAGGAAAAAAGCCCTTTTGATATCTTTTTTTGGTTCTTGTGTGGGTTATGTTCTGTTTGGATATGGCCTTCTTATCCATCACATACCGCTGCTCTTCATCAGCAGGATCATTGATGGATTTACAGGTGGTAACATATCTGTGGCCATGAGTGCAATTGCGGACATTTCTACAAAAAAAACAAAGGTTGCAAATTTTGGATTGATTGGTGCAGCCTTTGGCATGGGACTTGTATTCGGACCATTTATTGGCGGGAAACTATCTGATCCACTGATTCATCCTCTTTTCAATCATGCTACACCTTTCTGGTTTGCTGCAATGCTTGTTATTGTAAACATGTTTCTCATAATATTTCTTTTCAAAGAGACATTGCACACAAAGATAAGATATAAAATATCATTGACAACAGGTTTTAAAAATATTGCAAAAGCTATGAAACTTGAAAACCTTAGGATTATGTTTATCGTAGTCTTCCTGCTTTTTTTTGGGTTTAATTTCTTCACACAGTTCTTTTCTGTATATCTTATTGAGAAATTCAGCTTCACATCATCACAAATAGGTGATTTTTATGGATTTCTTGGAATTTGGATTGTTTTGACTCAAGGTATCGTCACAAGACCTGTAGCAAAAAGATTCTCTTCTTCAAAGATTCTCTCAGTTTCAATCTTTATGCTTTCTATAGCCTTGATTTGTCTTCTAATACCTAAGGAATCAAGAATCCTCTATTTCATAATACCTTTTGTCGCTCTTTCTAATGGCTTGATAAGGCCGAACTCTACTGCAATAATATCAGATATGGCAACAGAGGATTCGCAGGGAGAGATACTTGGTATCACTGCCTCAGTACAGGCGCTTGCAATGACAATTCCACCCATAATCTCAGGTTTTTTGGTGGCACTCCATTTGACTTATCCGATCATAATCGCAAGCCTGTTGACTGCAGTTGCAGGGGTTGTATTCATTGTATTTTATCACAACAAAACAGGCAAGAGATTTACAGAAGTATGATATTGTCATAGCTATTAAATTTGTAGTACTGGTTCAATCTGCACATGGCCAATTACTGATATGTCATCAATATTGTCAATATCCCAATAATTGGATGAAGCATAGGCAATAACTTCCTTTTCTGACAAATATTGATTACTTATTACAGGTTTTTTACCATATAGCCCAATGAATTGGTTTTCTTTAAACTCTCCCAAGCTATCACCCTCATTCATATTCTCATCAAAATTACTAATAACTGTAAGAGCACACCCTATATCATGATTATTCCATGTTCGCTGGTATGTATACTCACAATTATATTTGTTTTTTTTAACTTCAGAACTAGTACTGTCCTCTAGGATTAGTCCTGATATAGTAACTTTTTCATGCATGTTGCCAATAATTACATTTTTATATGATCTTTTGTCTGCAAATAAACTTGGTTTTTTTGTCATATCTTCATTTGGCTGTTCCCAAAGATATATATCAATGGGATTTCCAATAAAATCATTGTTTTCTATCAGTGCATTTTCAGCGTATCTCAATGAGATTCCTTCATTGTTATTATACTGGATTTCATTATTTCTGATGATGGTGTCTTTTGAAAAATGGGAGTAAAACCCATAGTCACAGTGATTAACAATGTTAGCAATAAATTCATTTTCATCTGAATTGGCAAATTCAAATCCATTATGTGGACTATTAGAAACATCATTTTCTTCAAAATAATTATTATGGCTTCCCATTAAAACACTATCTTCGGTTTTTCCTCTAAGAAAGACACCATCCCCAGAATAAGTTGCATCATTTTTTATGGTATATAAAGTATGAAATCCCTCAAGATTTATAACCCTGAGGGACTGTTTTGTCTTTGGAATGAACAAAACAGTAAACAAACAATCT
>JAHIYL010000119.1 GCA_018815145.1 Nanobdellota archaeon
ATGGTTCAACTGTTGATTTATATGCACTAGTACTGGATGTTCCTTCAATAATAATTGAATTTCCTATGCTAAAAACAGAAGAGAGCCACTTCACAAATTTATATTCGATAAAAAAGATCATGTACGATAAAGATCTTGAGAAAAATCTCGCAAAAGTGCAGAAACTTATCAGTGCAGAAAGTGATAAATTAAAGAAAATAAGAAAAAAAGAGATGAAATATTTGTTTTTTGAATCTGGAAATAGAGGTCTGAGACAGCTGAAAAAAATGCTTACAGACAGATGAATCAACAAATTTAATAAATAACAGTAAATTAGTGAAATCAATGTACAAAAATCAAAGAATCGTTTGCATGATACCTGCAAGAGGAGGGTCAAAACGCCTCAAAAACAAGAATATTATGGAAATCACAGGCAGACCAATGATATCCTATGCAATTGATAAGGCAAAGAGCAGCAAATTCATTGATGAAGTATATGTTTCGACAGAAGACAAGAAGATTGCAGAGATTGCTGAAAAATTTGATGCAAAAATTGTTGTGAGACCAATCGAGCTTGCCAAAGACAATATCTCGACACAGGATGTTATGAAGCATTTTGCTGAGAACATTGTGGAATTTGATGTCCTTGTGCTTATTCAGGCGAATTCACCACAAGTGAAGAAAGAAAACATAGACAAGGCAATTGGAATGCTGGTGGACAGGAAACTGTGGGAAGTTAGGAGCGTTGATTCAGATGGTCTGGAGAATGGGGCTTTTTGGATTGTAAAGAGAGAAACAATCAAGTGGGATGGGCTGAGTGTATATTTTGGTGTTGTAGAGGATGATGCCATTGATATACATTATCAAAAGGATCTTGACCTTGTAAGAGAGATGATGAAGAATGGGAGTTAATACAAGTATAATAATAACTAATCATAATTATGGGAAATATTTGGGAAGATGCATCAGGAGCTGCCTGAACCAGACCATGAACAAGGATGAATTTGAGATCATTGTTGTCGATGATGCAAGCAAGGACAACAGCAGGCAGGTCATGGACAGTTTTGGGGGCAAGATAAAGAAGATATTCATGGATTCAAACAAAGGAGTTTCCTATGCTTCAAACCAGGGGATCAAAGAAGCGATGGGCATGTTTGTCATCAGGGTCGATGCAGATGATTACATCAACGAAAACACACTTCAGTTCATGACACAGATAATGCTCCTGAATCCAGAGGTTGGGTTTGTCTATTCTGATATGTTCAGGGTTGATGAAGAAGGAAATAAGCTGGAGCGTTTGAACATGAGGGATCTTACAAACCTGTTTAATCATGGTGCAGGGATAATGTTCAGGAAATCGCACCTTGAGACAATCGGGCTCTATGATGCAGAGATAAAGAATTGTGAAGACTTTGATCTATTGATCAGATATTTCAGGAATTTTGATGGGTATCATATCAAGCTGCCATTGTACAGATACACGCGTCATGAAAACAATATGACAAATGACAAAGAAGACAGAAAAAAATGGAAGAAAAAGGTGCTCAGCAAGAATAAGGTAGGAGAGAAGAGAGGATGAATAAAGTCAATATTGGCAACAAAACCATCGGAGAAAAAGACTATTGTTTCATCATAGCTGAAGCAGGAGTAAACCACAACAATGATCTTGAGCAGGCTAAAGAACTTATTCTAAAGGCTGCAAAAGCAGGTGCTGATGCTATAAAGTTCCAGAATTATACTGCAGAAAAGCTAGTGACTAGATGGGCTCCACGATTTTGGGATTGGGCAGGAGAAGTGAAGAAACAAGGGACACAATATGATAGTTATTCACTTCTTGACAAGATGCCAAAACAAGGCTTTATTGAGATGGTCAAATATTGCAAAGAGAATGGAATAATATTCATGTCAACTCCTTTTGATAAGGAGAACTGCGATATGCTCGATGAAATTGGTGTGCAGGCATATAAGATAGCCTCCTGTGATTCAACAAATATCCCATTTTTAAAATATGTGGCAAAAAAACAAAAACCAATGGTTGTTGCAACAGGGACTGCAAATATTGAAGAAATAAAAGAGGCTGTAGACGCAATTTACTCTACTGGAAACAAACAGTTGATTCTTCTGCATTGTACACTCTGCTATCCAACGAAATTCAAGGATGCAAACCTAAGGATGATGGAGACCATGAAAAAAGTATTTCCTGATA
>JAHIYL010000120.1 GCA_018815145.1 Nanobdellota archaeon
AGCACTATTTTTCCATTCATATCGCATCTTTTATCTGAAAAATAATCAAAGTATTCAGAATAATCCATATCAAAAGCATCGACACAATCCCTGACTTCCATGACCACACCATTTTTTGGGCAGCACATCTCTGTTCCTTGCACAAGCGGAAAGATGTGTGAAATAAAAGGCTCATATGTATAATATCCTTTACATTCTTCGTCAAACCTATAATATAAATCCTCAATAGTGATATCAGCAAAATCAACACTGTTTGCACCCTTGCACTGCCAGGATATACCTTGCGATTCTTCTTCTGTATAAGGATCTAGGACAATGATTTCAATCAATTTATCCGGAGACTCTTTATCAGGAGCTGCCTTGCATGTATACACCTTTGTCTCGATTTTATAACTATTCATCATGATGTTGCTGTCTTCAACACAATAACCGACCCTGGATACTTCCCCCTGTGAACTTCTGATCAGCTCAAGAGGAGTCTCGCATACATCCTGAGGTGACATCCTCAGCTTCTGCCCGACAAAAGGGTTGCAGATGTAATCATCCTCGTTATTATGGGTCATTATAAGGGCAGGCACTCTCTCAGTATATTTTTTAAATAATTGTGTTCCCGGCGCATCTGCCCTTGGATCAAGCTCAAAATAATTGTATCCATCAGTCCATCTCTCAATGTACGTATAATCCTCTGGAAGGCATTGCTCATCTGTGATCTCAAAATCTACATGATACTGCAATACACCTTCAATACATTCTGCCTTACCACTAATGTCTCTGTAGATGTATATATTATCTGCGCATCTGTAATATTCAGTTGGAGTATTGTCGTCAGGACATTCCATGATTATTGGCTCCACTCTTCCATCATTTACAGATTCCAGCTCTCCGGCTGACAGCTTTTCCCCGAAATTTTCTGCAAAAGTCATATGTGAATTCCAAACCTTTGGCCCATTAAAAATTGCTGTGCAAATATCAGCAACAAATACTGATCTGCCTGTCTCAGGATTGCAGACCTTCAGATTTTCCTTAAGTTTAAGAAATATATTTTTTGGTATGGCCTGAATATTTGGATTTGGTCTGATCCTCTGCACAAAATAATCTCCTTCTTCACAATTCTCTTCTATATTCTTGTAAAGGTCATTTAGCACAGCAACTCCGGCATTTGGATGTCTATTTTCAGGCCATGTCTCTAGTGGCGAAGGGATATTGGTGGGCACTTGTTTGGGTGTCTCTGCTGCCGGTACTTCTGTTGCTGCTCCTCCTCCGCATGCTGTCAACATAAGAATCAATAAAATTGAGAGCGAAAAAACATTGATTGTATACCTTTTCATCTGCATGTTATACCGGATTGCTTTTAAGTATTTATATTTCACTGTATTTCACTGTATTTCACTTCTATGATACAGACCACTTCCCCTGTTCATAACTGCACACAAAACCAGTTTCTACAAACTCAATAACATCGATATTTGTATGAAATATTAAGTTGTCGTCAGGCTGTTCAAATTCACATGGATATCTGTAGATTTCAATATCAGTGATGCAATCTTCGATCTTGTCCTCTAGACTAACAGAGCAAAAATCTGTCAGTGATTCCTTATTACCTGTAAATGGATTGCATACTTCTTCTAGAAAAAGAACTGGACAATCATTATCCTTATTTTCTTCATCCTCATTAAGACAGGGTGTATGATACATTGATGCACAGGGCGAGTCATCATACAATTCTTTAAATGTCTTTGGGAGAGGAGAATATCGACCACTTAAATCTACCTCCCTGCATTTGAACAGGACAGATTTTTCATCAACAATTTCTCTAAGTAATTTTCTGTATTCAGTTTTATCATTGAACCTAACCAGACAGCTAAACTCATACACTTCGTCTTCACCTTCACACCCGATCATAGGTCCGATTGAAAAATCAAAATCTTCACAGCATAACTGAGGGATCTTCAGTACTCCATCTTTTGGACAGCACATTTTTGATTCCCCGTCCTGGTTCTTCATATACATCAAAAGATCAATCGGACCATTACCATTCTGAAGATTGTATGAATAATAGCCTTCACATGATTCATATTGGTCAAAATAATCAATCATATTTTTTTGGATAGGACTTGATATCCCGGCACACTTCCAAGATGATTTCCTTAATTCTTCATCTGACATTGGAATACGCACAAATGCATCTTTCATAATAAAACCAGTCTCACCAAGCTTAAGATCACATGATGATATTTTCCATAAAGTCTGATCAACCACACAAGTTAATTTGTCAGGGTCTGTCTCAAAAGAATTTGCGCAAATCTCATCCCAACTTTTTAACTGATCTGTGAATATATCACATATTTTTCCATCAACCTGTTTTATCACAATATATGGCCATGCATTATAGTCAAAATAATCATGACAATTGTCAGGAAACAGATCACTATAATAATAAATCAAGTCTCTTTCAAAGACCTCTTTTGAGGGGCTTCCAACATCAAAATCACAGTACCATGGCAGATACAATACCTGTTCTTCTGTATAGGGTTTCAGGATTGTCAAATCACGAATATGGTCTTCTCCTGGAAGTCTTACTCTGCACAAATATGGTTTTGCAGGGATCTTGTATATATCATCAGCTGTAGAATCCGGGAATATGCAATATCCAAATTCTGTATCTACTTCAGTCAGGGTTCCTGCATTGCAGAATTCACTTATATCAATCAATTCCCTGGTTTCCGGTGTCGGATCACAGACCATATCATCATTCAGCACTAAGAAGGCTGTTGGTTCACTGAATATCCCGTCCAAAGGCCTTTCAATATAACGATAGTCTCCAATCTCAGAACATGCAGATTCCTCAATAATCTGGTTCCATGGTTTAAAATATTCAATCACCCCATCTTTGCAATCTGCTTTGTCACTAACATCCTTATAGATATATACATTCTCTCTGCATTCATAGTATTCAACCGGATATTCAACAAGAACAGAGCCAGGCATACCTTCTCTGCCCGGAATAGACCTGTGCATGCATGCAGACACACCTAGTTCATCGGTATCCAAATGATCTCCAACCATCTCTTCAAATGTCTTTGTCTCATGATATGAAAAATCACATACCAAAGACACAAATACCTTATCCACATCTGTAAAATCTGATGAAACAGACTCATCATCCGGTATGTTGCACACATTATAATCTGCATCAAGCTTCAGAAACATCTTGTCACTTGACTCTGACATAAAATAGTCACTTGGACTGCATGTCTTGTAGAACATCTCTGCAGCTTCAACACCAAAACCAAAGATATTCTGCAGCTGCTCTTTTGTTGTCTCTGGTCCTGATGAAGGTGCAGCAGGCTCTTCAGGGGCAGCTCCGCCGCCGCAGGAGGAGAGGAATAGGACAATTAAGAGGATAATAAGACAAGACAGATGAATCTTTTTTTTAATCATATTACCCTGAATTTGCAAAGTGCATAAGTTTTGACAGACAAGTATTTAAAAAATAAAAAAATATG
>JAHIYL010000121.1 GCA_018815145.1 Nanobdellota archaeon
AAATATTTTTCGGTTTTGAAGATACTACTTGTCAGAAATTATTTAGATGCGGAGATACTGAAAAATCAAAAAAATTGCGTAAAATTTATATTCATAGTAAATTTCAAAAGACCCATGATACCATTTATAATTATCGCAATACTGTGCCTTCTGATAATTGGAGTGATACTTGCAGTCCCTGCATTCAAGCTCAAGGCAAAGATGTACAAAAAGACAGGAAAATATCCTAAGGGGCATTATATGGGCCAAGGTATTACAATAGGAATGCCGATTGGTATTGCTTTTGGACTGGCAATGGACAATATCGCCTTAGGTCCTGCAATAGGAGCAGCTATTGGAGTTGCCATTGGTGCAGGGCTGGAAGAAAAAAATAAGGATATGTTAAGAGCACTCACAAAAGAAGAAGAAAAGATGAAGCAAAGAAAAATGTATTTTTTATTAGCAATTCTGCTTCTTGGCATGGCTGTTTTTGTGGCAACATTTTTCTTTGTAAAAAAACCATGAAAAAAGCAATCTTCATCATCATTCTTGCATTTGCAGTAAGTCTGGCATTCTATCCTTATGTTCCAGATATGATGGCCACGCACTGGGATGCAACCGGAAACGTAAATGGATACATGTCAAGGCCTTGGGGGCTTTTCATGATGCCAGTCATGCTTGCCGGATTAGTCCTCCTCTTCTCTGCAATACCTAATATTGATCCATTAAAGGCCAACATAAAAAAATTCAAAAAACAATATGATACATTCATTATAGTATTCTCATTATTCATGCTCTTTATTCATATACATGTTCTTTTATGGAATGTCGGTATAATGATAAGCACAAATCTTATTGTACCATTTGCAGTCAGCATCCTGTTTTTCTATTTGGGAATGTTTCTGAAAGATGTAAAAAGAAACTATTTCATAGGAATAAGGACTCCGTGGACTCTTGCAAATGATAACGTATGGAACAAGACGCACATGTTCGGCTCAAAACTTTTCATGATATCCGGGATAGTTGTGCTATCAGGAGTTTTTTTCAGAGAATATGTAATTTACTTCATCATGGTCCCGACATTATTGAGCTCTTTGGTCCTTGTTGTATACAGCTATTTTGTGTGGAAGAAGAAAAGTTAGCCTTCAAGAACTCTTTTTCTTTTTTTGTTCAGTTTTTTCATCCTGTAAAGGGTTTCACCAAGGATTTTATGTATGTTTTCAAGCATTTCATGCTTTCTTTCCTCTGTGCCTTCCTCAGAAAATATCCTTTCTATTCTCTTTATGCCCTTCCGGTTGAACAGTATTCTTATCCTTTTGAAACTGAGATTTTTTCCTTCAGTATACTTGACAATGACATTTATATGATAATTCCTGTCGCCAAGCACTTTCCGAATAGCTTTTCCGTCAGTCACATATACGCTTTTATTAGGATTATCTGTGTTCTTGACAAACCTCAGGAGATTGAATCTGGTTATATCATGCACTGCAGTTATTTCATAATCAGAGAATGCTTTTTTTATCTTTTTAGGGTAAAGATTGATCTTTTTCCGGTGGACAATAAGGTTCTCTCCCATCCAGTCATTCTCTATCTCAGTAATATGTCGCTGGTTTCGCATGCTCTTTATCATTGGATCTGTCTTCTTGTCAGACAGGAAATGGAATGCTTCCCTGGATACACCAATCTTATCGCCTACAGAATCATAAACATATGTCTTTGAGTCAAAAAAGAACCTGTGCATCCTGCTTCCAAGATAACTTTTTGTGAAATCCTTAATCCTATCCTTGAATATGTAGCTTGTGACAACTGCCACAAAAAAAGGGAAAGAAAGATTCCCAAACCTTTCCTGAAAATAGAAAGCTGCCCCTGTAGCAAAAATCATTGCAATTCCTGCTGATATGCTGGCAGCGACATGGCCAAGCACTTTTGTCTCATTGATTGTCCTTGTGTTCAAAAATAATACCCTATTATTAAACTTCTTAAAGACATCTCCTCTGTAAAGGAAACTCTCATTATTGCCTGTCTCTTCAGGGATTGAAGAATAGCTTTGAGATATCCTGTAATCTATCTGCTCTTTCACAAGAGCAAGAATATCATATGTTTTCTTTTTTGCTTTGGTCTTTGAAAGTGCTTCAATCAGAGCATAGCTCTTTCTTTCAATAATCAGGCTAAGATACTCATCACACATGATGTATTTGGCATACGGCCTCTCTTCAAGTCCAATAATATCGACCAGTTTTTTCAGGCTGATAAATTCATCCTGTATCTTACGCACACCAACAATGTAACTATCTATCATTGCTGTCTGTTTTTTGGAATCTTTTTCTTTTGCAGTCTCCATTATATGCGTGTCCAGAGTGCTCCTAAGGATGCATGTGAACATCTTCAGATGCATCCGATAGTGCCTTAAGTTGTTTTTATTCATAGAATTTGCAAGATTTTCTATAGTTTTTCTTATATTTTGAAGAGGGGATTCTTCATCTGCAATTATTCCCTGCAATGTAAACACAGGAGTCTTGAACCTAATGTAAGTCTGTATGTCTGAATAAAAATCCGGTTTTTTGTAGTTTGACTTGTTGACACCAAGAGTTGAAGGAAAATAAAAATATGTTTCAATATCATAACTTGACTTTTTCTCTTTTTCAGAAAGCATGCATGCAAGTTTCAGTTCAAATTGATATTTTCCCCTTATCTTGATGTCTTCAGTTATCATCAGTCTTTTTGGTGTTAATTTACTTTAAAAAAGTATCTTTTTAAAACTGGATACAATTTATCAAGTAAATAATTACCTCTTAAATCCTCGGCTAAAGCCAGAGGCTTAGGGAGGGTCATGCTATATGATGCCGGACTGTCCCATTATGGGATTGTGTTTGAGAAGAAATTGAAGATACCTACCCATGATAGGTGCCATGAATATTGTCACACACATAAACATACATATTGCGGATTGTATCACCCATAGCATGATAGGATAAAGTAAATTGCTGTTTCACATATTTACTAAGTCGTTGCATCCCAAGTTCATAAGTGATGGTATCCATGATGACCTTATGCCATTGATTATAAAGCGTTCTTTCTGGCTTTCCGAATGCTCGATCACAAAACAAAAATCTTGCACATTTCTTAATTGTCGAGTTACTGGAATAACTTAGCAGAAGAGGAGGATATCCTAATAAGTTGCCGACATAAGGGAATGCGGATAGAAGTGCTAAGAAGGGCTTATGATAATAGGCATTGTCTTTGTCTTTCCTAATTAATCCATAATAAAGGCGCATTAGTATAGTGTAAGTTGGTTTGAGTCCTATGCCAAAAGGTGGGATTAAACCTAAGACAAAATGTGCAAAAGTGTTATCAATTATTTTGAATAGCTCCTCATTACCATTTTGTAATTCTGCTTCCAACTTATCCACATCGCCCCCTGTAAGTTTCCCAGCAGATTCAAGTCTTACTATTGATGCCAAGATGTTCTCTGGCTGAGATGTCCTGTGATGAGCAGCTTTTATATAACCCAAGTTTGACAGTTTGCTAACTATTTTAACCCATTTTTCTATTTGACAGTTGGTGATTTTTCACCAAATTATTGCTATTTTTCTAAGTAATTGCTTGATTTTGTAAACAAATTAATTCATTTATGAGGTCAA
>JAHIYL010000122.1 GCA_018815145.1 Nanobdellota archaeon
AGAAAGTTTTATTAATTGTATCACTTAAAAGGTAATTGATATGGTTACAAAATACGATATTTTTGAATTCATGTATGAAAAGGGTAGTCCTTTGAAACCTCAAGAGGTTGCCACTGAGTTTAAGAAGAGCAATGTTGATTACAATGGCATCTATAACATACTTGTTGACCTAAAGGAACAGAATCTAATTGTGAAGAATGATTATGGGTTTCAAGTTATCAGAAATGAGAAGAATGATTTGCTCTTTCAGATGATCCTCTTTTGCATGAAGAATGATATCAACTACAATCTTCTTATTGATAGAAATCTGGCTGTTTTTATTGCTAAAGCGTTCTTAAAAAAGAGATTTGTTGTAAAAGATTTTGACCTTGATCCAAGAACATTCTCCAAGTATATGGATACTCTGGCCAAGAACGGGCTGGCTATTGTTCTATCAAAAAAACCTTTGACTGCAACCATTCCATACAATTCTTTCCTTCGTGATATGGTTGCGTATTTTGGTGAAACAGTCTTTGTGGCAAAGCTTAAACCTGATGAGTATTTTTATGAGATTGACAGGGAGTTGAAAAAATTCCAAAAGTTAAGGTCAAATAATGAGCAGAGATTCAGAAGAATAATGGATGACTATGAGATTAGATTCATCCATCATAGTCTGAGCCTTGAAGGCAACCCAATTACATTGCCTGACACTATCAAACTGCTTAAGGACAAAATTGTTCCGAAAGAATACACAACAGAAAGTGTGAATGAGGTCCAGAATTATAAGAAAGCCATTGTTCAAATGACTCTGGACGCAGAAGAAAGAAGGCCAATCTCCAATGAATCTATTTTGAATTATCATAGGCTTGCCATGGCTCATAAGCCTGAGTTTGCAGGGTCCATCCGAAAAAAGATGGTTGTTATTCGCGGCAATCCTGATTATGTTGTTGCAAAGGTCAGTGAGATTGAACCACGGCTTGAGGCTTTAATGAAGAAATACAACGAATTCTTTTCAAAGAAGAAATTATCATTAAGGGAGATTCTTGATTTTGCTGTATATTTTCATAATGAGTTCCAACATATTCATCCTTTCATGGACGGCAATAGCAGGACAACAAGGTTGATTACATTCCACCTTTTGAGAACCCAAAATATACCTGTCCTGGATATTCCTTTGGGCATGCTGGAAGAGTATGTGTTATCAACTAAAGGTTCTAAGATGCGAGATGATACAAAATTATGTCAGGTATTTCAACAAATCATTATCTATAATTTGAAATCTATCAACGAAAGGCTTTCTTGATATTTGTAAGTTTATGAGTATTATCAATTTTTTATAAAAATATGAAATATTTAAGCACAAAGGCATTTTTTTAAATAAACAATACTTTCTGATTTACTATGGTACTCTACCTTATCGGCCTTGGCCTCTCTTCAGCAAAAGACGTAACTCTCAAAGGGCTTGAAGCTGTGAAAAAATGCGATTCTGTTTATCTGGAAGATTACACTTCAAAACTCAATTGTACTGTCTCTGAATTGGAAAAACAATATGGGAAAAAGATAATCCTTGCAGATAGAGAAATGGTTGAGAAGAAAGCAGATGAGATTTTGGACAAAGCAAAGGATGCCAAAGTAGCTTTTTTGGTTGTCGGCGACGTCTTCTCTGCAACAACACACGCTGACGTGTATATGAGAGCAAAAGAAAAGAATATTGAAATTAGGATAATCCATAATACATCGATTCTTACAGCTGTCGGGATAGTCGGTCTGGAACTCTACAAGTATGGAAAGACGACATCAATGCCATTCTTTGAGAAAGGATTTGAACCTGAGACACCCTATGACGTAATCAAGATGAACCAGAAGAATGGATTGCATACTCTTGTTCTATTGGATATAAAAAAGGATCTGAATAGACTTATGACAGTGAATCAGGCGATTGAACAATTGTTATTGATTGATGATAGAAAAAAAGAGGGTGTTTTTACACCAGATTTGAAGATAGTAGGTTGTGCAAGGCTTGGCTCAGATGATTTTTTGATTAAGTATGGAACTGCTAAAGAATTGAATGAAATTGATTTTGGAGAGCCGTTGCATTGTCTGGTTGTGCCGGGAAAGCTGCATTTTGTTGAAGAAGCGATGCTTGGATTGTGGAAATAGGCGGATTTGGCAAGATTTAAATATTTTGAAATAATTGATTCATATATGAGAAATTATATTCTGGGAGTAGGTCTGTGTTTGCTAATGTTGTTTAGTTCGTGCGGCGGTAGGGCAGAAGAAGCAGCACCTGTTGAAGAAATTCAAGTGAGCGTCAATGATTTGGATAGTTACAATTATATTGAAACATACCATCCTTTAGATGATAGTTATGAAACTGAAGGTATCCCTCGTATAACTTTCAGGAATGGAGGAGAAGGGGTTTTAGCGTATCTTGAGGGCTATGAATGTGTAAGGTTTACAAAAACACAAAATACTGAATTTGTTGAAATGGCGAGGGGATTATGTTTACAACAGCAAGAATACAGAGATTGTGGAAGTAACAGCAATGATAATTGTCAGGAAAAATATGGTACAGGGCACCCTGGTGAAATTTTTGGAGATGAAGTGTTCTATGATAATGTGCAGAAAGTTAAATACTTGGGATCCTGCAGTGACAATATTGAAGGCATTGACTTTCAAGGAAATAGTTATGATTGTGTAGAAATTGTACTTCTTCCAGGCAGTGTTCCAGTTGAGGATCTACCGCCAGAACCTGCACCCGATCCACAATTATGCGGAAACTCTCAATTCGATGATCTTGAGGAATGTGAACCAACACTTCCTGCTGATGAACTCAATGAATGCAGATTGGAGGATTGTGTAAACTGCCAATGTGTGATACCTCCACCGATTACGAGCATAGGAGGTCATCAGGAATGTGTCACACTCAAGAATGCTGATCCTATGAATTTTGTTGGATGCAATGCACAAAGGAAGCAGAAAGATTGGTTGCATGAAGATGGAATTAATGAGTATTGTGATAATGGTGCTACCTGCTGTAAGGGGCTTTCTGATGATGAGCAAAGTGTATTGAATGATAACATGTGGTGCAGATGCTGCCCGGATTCTTTTTGGGATAATCCTGATTACAGATATTTCTATAGTAAGATTGTAAGCGAGTTTGTACAGGTAGGAACTACTTGTAACTGCATATATAACGCAGGAGATGCAGTCTATCTGGATAATCCAGATATACTAGGGTTCTATGATGATCCTGATGTTGTATACTGTCAACCATTTGCCACAGCAGGAATACAACATTGTCTTGCAAATAATAATCCTAACCAATTGTGTGCATTTGATGAAGTGTGCTGTTTTGCAGAAGGAGATCCAGCAATAAGGGAAGCGGTGAGCAAAAAAAATTCTGTATGTTACTGCATTGATCCTGATGATCCATTAAATGCTAATGCATATCGTACAGTGGGTATTGGAAAAAAGTGCCCACCAAGGCCAACATCACCTGTTTCATCTTTACCAATAATGACTGCTTAGATGGTTAGCCTCTTTTCCCTAAACATTTAAATAATAAATATTCTCCACTTGTGCTTATCATGAAGAAATTAGTTATCATTGCTCTTGGCGGCAATGAGCTAGCACCGGTTACTAAAGGAAAGAGTCCGTCTATAAAAGATCAGTTCAGGCAGACTCTCCAGACAACAGAGAATATTTCTGAATTCCTGCTCTGCAATCCAAAACTTGGAATCGCCCTCACCCATGGGAATGGACCGCAGGTTGGGACTCGCCTTCTTCGCTCATATATTGCTGAGCATTCCAAGGAAAAAGAGCCTCCCTCAACCCTCAATATCTGCGGCGCTGATACGCAAGGATCCATTGGTTACATGATAGCTCACAGCATGCACTCAAGCCTCAAAAAACGAGGTATCACAAGACAGGTATCTTCTGTTGTCACACAGACATTGGTCTCAAAATCAGACAAGGCATTCAGAAAACCGACAAAATTCATAGGTCCTGGCTATACAAAAGCGAATATGATGAATAGAAAAGCTTCAGAAGTTAAGGATAAGCAGGGGAAAATATTGGAATTCATCCTTGCTGAAGACAAAAAAAAAGTCATCTACAGGAAGTATAAGGAGAATCTTTTCAGAAAAGTTGTAGCTTCTCCGAATCCAATTGATATCATTGAATTTGATGCAATATTTTCACTTATTGAAAAAGATATAATCACTATTTCTGTAGGCGGTGGAGGAATCCCTGTTTTTGAACAGGGCTATCGTCTTCTAGGTGTTGATGCTGTGATTGATAAGGACCTGGCGTCAGCTCTTTTGGCAAAGAAACTTGTTGAGAAAGGATTTTCTGTTGAATTGGTCATACTTACAGCTGTTGACTGTGTTTATCTGAATTTCGGCAAAAAAGATATAGAATACTCAATACCAAAGATGACTGTGGATGAAGCAAAGATGCATATTGCTGAAGGGCAGTTCCCGCCGGGCTCCATGCTTCCAAAGATCGAGGCTGCTATCTTTGCTGTAGAGAATGGTGTGAAAAGGGCGATAATCACAAGCCCGAACTGGCTGAACAAGGCGTATGACGGCAGCGCAGGGACGACCATTTCACTTAAATAATTTATCTATTGGGAAAGCTTTCTGAAAATAGTGTCCCTGATAATAGATATTCTTTATAACAAATCCCTTGCACCACATATTTGGCTTCATGATTCTGCCTTCAACATAGGCTTTCTGTAAATCGTCTGCATCGTTAATCTGTTCAAATACAATGTCCAAAGGATGTTGGTAATTACTATTTTTTGGTTTTTTATCAACACTTTTCTTTTCAGAAGGATCACCTGCTAAACTTAATGGACTACTTGGTAGATCATAATAAAAATTATTGTCTGGCAACTTTTGACTGTATTTGATTCCTGTAAATGGTAGTTCTTTTAGTCTATCCATATTGTTTGAACCCTCTCCAAAATCATCCAGATAAACTCCAGATGCTCCTAATCCATTCTTTTTATCCAGGATCCATTTGATGTTCTGGTATGCCAATGGCACCAGTAAGTCAGGAAAACCTGTTTCAGTTATCTCAAAAGTCATGATGCCAGGATCAATATTATAATAGGTGAATATCGTTTTAAGATCAGACGGCAGATACATATTTGAAATTGTCTGACCATCAAGATTAATTGAATATTTCTTGTTATTGAGAGATGATTGATTTTCGCTTATTGTCCTGCATAGTTCTTTTATTACTGCAATATCAAAAAAGTATTCTTTGCCACTGTAGATCTCTTGATACTTTCCCCTTGAACAAAGCCTGTCTAACCACTTCAGCCTTGTCAGGACCTCATATTTTGAAGTTTTCCAACCACCATTTCCAACAATCGGAATGATTCTAATTTTCTGTCCATCAGGAGTTATGGCAGTATCTTTGTACTCTTTTTGAATTTGTTTTTTCAGTTGAATGTCTGGATTATCAACACTGACAATAGGTTCCACCATCAGCTGCATATAGGGATTTGGGGCATGATTAAGCCTGAATCTTTCACTTCTGAACTCATGAGCAACCAATCTATCTAAAGTTAATGCTGCCTGTCCGAGAGTAAGTCCTTTTTCATCCGGATTTTCTGTTACCATGTGATTATTCCCTGTGCAGGCACCTGTCCTTTGTTGTTATATATAAATGTTATTGGTAAGTAACAAAAATGAAGTAGAATTAAGAAGAATATTCCAATATGGACTGGAGGGGTTTTGGTTTTCCGAAATTATATCCTTGATATCGGAAGGTCATATTATCTAATTGTTCATGATATAACCCATAAAAAAGCATAAGATATCCATGAACCATGCCAAATACTGTCTCATCCTCAACCTGTTCAAAGACAATTTTCAAAGTGTATCTTTGATAAGCGACACCAGTTTTCTCCTGTTAAGGAATATGGCAAAGTGACCATATGGGACTTTATGCAGCTCTGAGTTTCTCAGCAATGAATTCAGCCTATCTGCATCCTTGAGCGATGTCATCAGATCAGGTACACCAAACATGATTCTGACATGACAAGTGATTTTCTTCAGATCATCTGCATATTTTTTACAAATTGGTTTGAAGACCAATCTCAGAACATTCTCGTAATTGTCCATTTGTGATTTCACCAATTTGTCCGGACCAAGTGTGTATTTGAGAATCAGCTTTTTTCGGATTTTATTGCTTTTTTGATATGAGTTTAATATGCTTTTTTCGCAATATGCTAGTCCAATCTTATTCTTAATATCAAAGAAGATTGCAGGATTTGTAAGGACAAGCGACCTAACCTTATCCGGATTAGTCATTGCATACCCGCATGCAAGTTTGGCTCCAAATGACTGGCCGACTATGATTGGATTTTTTATTCCTGATCTATTGATGAATTCTCCAACATATCCGTAGTAGTCCTCGATTCCAAAGTCAGTATCAGGGACTTGGGATGACCTGAATCCAGGATGATTAGGTGCATAGACATGAAACTCTTTTGCCAGATGTTCAATCAATCTGTTGTAGTAGTATTTTTCAACATCATGCTTACCGCATGCACCATGCAGGAAGAGAAGTGGATGGTTCTTTTCACT
>JAHIYL010000123.1 GCA_018815145.1 Nanobdellota archaeon
CAGTTAGCTCAATTTTTGTTTCTTTTTTCATAATAGCTACAATGTAGCTAAACAAGAATATATATTTTTCGGTATTAGAGAATATAATTTATAATCTGCTTCAGATGACTGACCTATTACGTAATTGCCAAAGGTATAGATGGGGATTTCAGGCTGCTTACTTCGGTTCATATTATTGAGGAGGTAATTGATGAATTGAGAAATAAATTCAAATTTCCTGAGGAAAATATTCAGGAACTTATTGACATTATCTTTACATATTATGATATTATTGATCCTAAATCAAGATATTTAATAGTGCGCGACACAAAGGATAATAAAATACTTGAATGTGCGTTTGATGGAAATGCTGATTTTATTGTTACCGGTGATAAAGACTTGCTTGTTATTGGGCAGTTTAAACAAATTAAGATATTGAATGCCGCATATTTTCTGAAAACACTTGAAAATAGCTAAAATTTTTGACATCCTAAAAATAAAAAACTTTTTATTGGGATAATGAATTAGATGTTACTAAAGACATACAGGGACTGATAAAATGGGATACATAAAAAAGACTCAGACATTGATACTGCTTCTTATGCTGGCAATATCACTTATTGCTTTTGGAAGTACTGCAATTTTTTATGAGCAATCCCTTGACAGGCTGACCGGAGAGATATCTGAGAATAAAAACAAGATTACTGGTCTTGAAAACACACTTGCAGACCTGTACATCAATTTTACAGCCATCTCTGGCAAGTATGACCTGAAAGTCAAGACAGAAGCTGAACTTAGCGAAAAATACACTGACATCAAGGGTTTCAAGGAGTCGCTTGAATACCAGAATTTCAATATCTCATCTGAATTGAACATCACAAAAAAGGATTTGATAAGTTCCCAGGCAGATGTATTGGAACTCAGAGATGAGGTGGATGACCTCAATATACAGATGGCTGCATTCAGCCAAAGAGTAGATAATCTTACTGATGAGCTTGACGATATTACTGATGATATAGAGGATATCTGCGGTGATGCAGTTAGCCTGAATATATCAAAATGTGAGGACTATACATAAAATGAGCCTTGCAAGAAAGATGTTTCATGAGATTGTCATATCTTCTATATTGCTCTGTTTTTTTGATGCTCTCTTTACAGGCATACTTTTCTTTTCATTTGGTTTTTTCCTATTTGCTTTTTTTAATTTGAGCTTCATTGTTCCGATTTTGTTTGCAGCCATATTTTTTTTATTCAGCTTTGTGAAGAAACTGAGGCAGAACAAGATACTGTCACTGGAAGAGAAATATCCTGAACTAAAGGAGCGGCTGAGGACATCCAGGGACTATGAGGATGATGAGGGCCCGGTTGCAATGGCACTCCATACGGAGGTCATAGGGCTTGTAGGAAAAGCAGACATTAATGCTCTTATCAATGACAAGAAGCTGGCACTAAAGATTATGGGCATATCAGCACTATTTTTCCTGACTCTTGTGTTTTCGTCCTATGGGGCAAATATTACATATATAACAAATAAGTTTTCAGTCCGGCCTGATTTCATCAACTTTGACAATATCAAGACAAAGGCTGCAGACCTGATAAACAATGACATCAATCTTGTGATGACACCTGATTTTTTAGAGAATGGGTCGAGCGCAAAACTTGGTGATGAAGAGTTGAATCTTACTTTAGGTATATATTCCACTGAGCTGGATGTATCACAGATTGAAAACCCCAAGAATAAGGAATTTGGAGAGACATTTCCATCTGAGGATGCAAATCTCTATGCAGAGGAGACGTATGATGACAGTATCAATGATGAGTATAAGAGTGTAATAAAAAAGTATTTTGACAGCCTGAAAGAGAAGTAATGGTATTCCATTAAAATTTCATATTCAATATCAATCAATTAATAAAAGGTGATCACAAGTGAAAGAAGTTAAACAGAAAATAGACCAGGTTTTTTCAGAAGTAAAGAAAGTCATTGTCGGCCAGGAAGAGGTCATAAAACAGATACTGATTGCAATTTTGTCGGATGGGAATGCGCTGCTTGAGAGCTATCCCGGGCTTGGCAAGACCACGATGATTAAGACATTGGCAGAGCTAATGAGTCTTGATTTTTCAAGGGTCCAGTCAACTCCTGATCTCATGCCGTCAGATATAACAGGTACATATGTCCTGGAAGAAGAGAACGGAAGCAGGAATTTCAAGTTCCATAAAGGCCCGATCTTTGCAAACATTGTGCTTGTGGATGAGATAAACAGGGCAACACCAAAGACACAGTCTGCTCTTCTTGAGGCCATGCAGGAGCAGCAGGTAACGCTTGGCAATAATTCCTTCAAGCTGGACAGGCCTTTTTTTATACTTGCGACACAGAATCCGATTGAACAGGAAGGGACATACCC
>JAHIYL010000124.1 GCA_018815145.1 Nanobdellota archaeon
CAATCATCATCACCGCCAATATAAAACCATTAAAAAGCTTCTGTCAAGGCGGAGACAATAAACAAATTCACAATCTTCCCTCTCTTCCTTTTCCATTTCCACAACAAAACTTAAATACTTTCTTCCATTAGTAAAATCTATGAAATACAGAAGCCTGGTTGATGTCTATGAAAAGCTTGGAACCACATCCAAAAGGCTGGAAAAAACACATATCATATCTGAATTCCTGAAGAAATGCATAAAGGAAAATGAAGTCAATGAAAAGGTCATCCTCCTTCTTCAGGGAAAAATATTCCATCCATGGGAAAACACTGAGATTGGTGTTGCACAGAAGCTTATGGTAAAATCAATCAATATCTGCACTGGCTCAAGCACCAGCGAAATTGAAGCAGAATGGAAAAAAACAGGTGATCTGGGTATTGTCGCTCATAATCTCTTCAGCAAAAAAAAGCAGGCATCACTTTTTGCAAAAGAATTGCTTGTCTCAAAAGTATATTCAAATCTGCGCAGGGTCTCAGAAATCGAAGGCAAAGGAACTGTTGATACAAAAATGCAGTATATTACTGAAGTTCTCATCAATGCTAATCCTCTTGAAGCCAAATACATTGTCAGGACCGTCCTAGGTGACCTTAGGATTGGCCTGGGCAAGGGCACATTCAGGGATGCAATTGTCTGGGCATATTTTGGAGAAGAACTGCAGCTAAAATATTCAGAGGGAAATATTGAACTTGATAATGATGAAAGAAAAATTTACAACCAATTTGTGGATGAGATCCAGCATGCATATGATCTGACAAATGATTTTTCAGAGATTATTGAGATAATAAAAGAAAAGGGCAGGGATGGACTAAAAGATATTAGTCTAACAATTGGCAAACCAATCAATGCGATGCTCTTCCAGAAGGTAAAAAATATCAGGGAAGCTTTTGAGACAGTAGGAAGACCATGCGCATTCGAATTTAAATACGATGGATTTAGGTTACAAATTCACAAAGAAGACGATAAAGTCACACTATTCACAAGACGGCTTGAAGATGTATCAGCTCAGTTTCCAGAAGTTGTCAAGATTATTAAAGAAAACATATCTGCAAAATCATGCATTTTGGACTCTGAAGCAGTAGGATTTGAACCTAATACAAAAAAATATCTTCCTTTCCAGAAAGTCTCTCAGAGGATCAGAAGAAAATATGATGTCGAAAGAATTGCAGAAGAATTTCCTGTTGAAGTGAATATATTTGATATCTTATATATCGACGGAAAAAGTACTCTGGACCTGCCTTACAAAAAAAGAAGAGAACTAATTGAAGAGATTGTTCAGATTCTTGACAAAAATATTGTCCTTTCCAAGAGGATTGTTGCTGATGATGAAAAAGTGGCAGAAAAGTTCTACAAAGAATCCCTTGAATCAGGACAGGAAGGTGTCATGGCAAAGAATCTCGATTCCGTATATAAGCCTGGTTCAAGAGTCGGGTTTGGTGTGAAGATAAAACCAGTGATGGAGCCTCTTGACCTGGTGATTGTAACCGCAGAGTACGGAGAAGGCAAAAGAAGTGGATGGCTTACCAGTTTTTCACTTGCATGCCGGGATGAGAATGATGATCTCCTGGAGATAGGCAAGGCTTCGACAGGCCTGAAAGAGCTGGAGGCTGCAGGCCTGAGTTTCAAAGAACTGACTGAACTGTTAAAACCACTAATCAATTCATCAAAAGGAAAAGAAGTCACAGTGACTCCAAAGATAATAATTGAGGTTGCATACGAAGAGATCCAGAAATCACCAACATATTCATCAGGTTATGCTCTCAGGTTCCCAAGAGTGTTAAGACTTCGGGAAGAAAAAGCAATAGAAGAGATAAACTCAATATCTGAAATTGAAAACCTATACAAGATGCAAAGAGGAAGATCAGATTAAACTAATTTGAAAATTCGTTCTCACTAGATATTGATTAATAAAGTTTATAAACTAGTATAGCTTTATATATATTAGTATGGTTTTATTATTTCATGACATCCAACTACAGATACTTATCCTCTTTATGCTAGCAATAGCTGTGACAGTGATTATCAGATACATCCGTCTGCCCTATACTATTGCACTTGTCCTGACAGGGCTTGTTGTGGGAACACTTGGATTTGACAGTATCTCACTCTCAAAAGAGATCATTCTATTTTTGTTCCTTCCACCTCTTCTGTTCGAAGCAGCACTCCATATTAATGTAAAAGAGTTATTTGACAATTTCAAGCCAGTACTCCTATTATCAGTCATCGGAATAACTGCACAGGTATTTTTGGTGGCAATGCTTATCAATATATTCACAAGAATCCCTTTCATATACTGCCTTCTCTTCGGTTCAATAATCATGCCGACTGATCCTGTCTCTGTCATTGCCATGCTAAAAGAGATGGGTGTCTCAAAAAGGCTATCACTCATTCTGGAGGGAGAATCTCTTTTTGATGACGGTACTGCAATCGTCCTCTATACAATTATTCTTTCAATCATAGAGAACAACCATTTCTCATTTGCGCTTACCACTTTCAACTTCTTCAAATCATATGCAGGAGGGATAATCATCGGCATATCCATCGGCTACCTCACTGTCAGGCTTCTTCAGAAGATCCTGGCTGATGACAGTATTGTCGTTGTCATCCTGACTATCATTGTCGCCTACCTGACATTCATAATATGTGAATCACTTCATTTTTCAGGTGTGATAGGGGTTGTGGTCGCCGGTCTTTTCATAGGACATAATGGTGTGAAACATGCCATGAGCCCTTCTTCAAAGATTGCACTCACCACTTTCTGGGGCATTGTCTCTTTTATTGTGAATTCAATGATCTTCATCATGATCGGTCTCAAGGTGCCTTTCAGGGACATAATAAAAGAATACAAGATCATTTTTCTGGCCATTGCTGCGGTATTGTTCGTAAGGAGCCTGATAGTCTATCTGGTAAGCGGGCTATTGAACCATTTTGGAGAGAAAATCCCGGCCAAATGGCAGCATGTAATGAACTTCGGAGGTATCCGAGGAAGCATCCCTATTGCACTTCTTCTGGGACTGCATCTGACAAATTACATGCCTGAACTGACTGCCATGGTCTATGGTGTTGCTCTTTTTTCTGTCATTGTTCAGGGCAGCTGCCTCTTTCCTCTGATAAAAAGCATGAAACTTTCCGGCATCTCTGCTGTGGAAGCTGACTATGAAATCAACCTTTCAAAGAAACTTGCCATTAAAAAAGCCAGAGAAGAGCTAAAAAAGATGTATCTGTCCGATGAAATTACTGACGAGACTTTCAAGAGCCTTGATCAGATGTATAACCAAAAATTTGAAGAGATAAACGAAAAAATAAGGGAGAACCTACTCTTTGGAGATATAATCAGGATCAAACAGGAAAAAACTGCAAAAAGAAAGACACTCATTGCAGAAAAAGTCTCAATCAGGGACTCGATAAAAGGCGGGATGCTATCTTTAGAGAGAGGATATGTACTGCTGAAGGAAGTTGATCTGAAACTGGATTCATTGGATCTGGATTAATGCTTCCAAAAGCAAATTTTTTAAAGATTTCTTGTTTTTACTCTTTATATGATTGCATGTTTAAACCTCGCCTCTTTTCCTTTTAGGAAAGAGGTGAGAATATGCAAAGAATAAAACAACAATATGTCGGATTAGACATCCACAAAAAATTCATCCAGGCTGCGG
>JAHIYL010000017.1 GCA_018815145.1 Nanobdellota archaeon
AATTTAATAGTTTTTGTCATAACTATTAAGAAAATGAATGAATATATAAATGTTTCATAATTAAATTGTCAGTGCAATAGTATGTCTTTGAGGAATGCCTTTTCAGGAAAAATATCTGTGATATGGATTGCAATGACCGAGATTATGGCAATCCCTTTAAGGTAATCAAAGAAAGGCACTCTTTTCGATTGCTTTTTCTGATCATGCTTTGGAAAAAATTTTGAGGTGTGCAAAAACACGGTCAGGAATAGGAGGCCAAAAGCAGCCTGAAAATAAAAATACCATGAAATTTCAACCATGGATATGCTTATGGATATTCCGTAATAAAAATATATCTATATGATTATTGTCAAAAAACCGTTCTTTGTTTAATATTCTTTGGCTTGAAGATAAGATAGAGTTTCTTTCGGATAAACAGGCCTAGAAGAAAAAGCATCACTGCCTGATACAAGAATGTCATTATTATCCTGTGTGCCATGTCCTGAAAAAATGCATCAGGGAACATGGCTTTCATATTTGAGACATTCGGGTCAAACATATAATTGCCTTCAAACAATAACCTGTGAAAGCCTATGAACATGTCATCAAATCCGGCAACCAGATATACTGTTGAAACAAATACTAAGAACCCAATTGAAATTATTCCGGCATACAGGAATACTTTGGCCAAGTTTCCCACAATCTTGTGTTTTTCAGAATAATATAATGAGACAATGACCAAAGATATAAGCCAGAAGCTTCCAATGAAGATTCCAAGCAGCTTATCCAATATCAGTTTCACATCATACAGATGTGACACTTCATCTTCATTGAAAAAGATATGATCAATATCCTGGTGTCCCTGAAAAAAATCAAAAAGATTTTGTGTAGCATCAAGAGTCTTCTCTTTTCCCAATCTTGAATAGATATTATATTTTTCATATTCCTTTTCATAGTACTTCATATCATAGACATTGTAGAATATTGATGAAAGAAAGACGATTATTGATAATATCAATGCAGGTGCTAACAATATAGGCTTCAGATTTTTTTTATCTATATTTAGGAACATACTGCAATGTAATATTATTTCAATATTTAAATTAATCTATAGAATTCACGTATAATAATACTTCCCGCTTGATTTTTGCTCTCTGTCCTTGACAGAATCAAATTTATTTATCCTCGGGCGATGGGAATTATCATCTCTTCGGAGTGTTATTTCCAGGTCCTTCAATAGATTATTCATCCCTGCTTCCATTTGCTGCGGTGTGTCGACTGTTCCTTTTAGTGCTGGTTCACCTTTAAACACAAGGAGCCTGTCTGAAAGATAATCCAAGAATAGAAGATCATGATCAACCACAAGACAGGTGATCCTCCTTTTTTCAACAACATTTGATATGACTTTTGAGACAATCAGTCTCTGCTCAACATCGAGATATGCAGAAGGCTCATCCAGAAGGATAAGGTCTGCTTCTTTTGATAGCGCTTCACATATTGCCACTCTCTGCAGCTCTCCTCCAGATAATTCACTGACCTTTTTCATGAAAAGAGGTTTAATATTGAGAGGCCTTACCAATTCGATATCATAGTCAGATATTGCTTTTCCTAATACAGACATGACAAGAACATCTGATTCATTATCTATGTATTGTGGTTTGTATGATACTTTAATCTTTAGGTCAAGCTTTTTTTTGTCTGGTTCAATGACTCCTGCAAGAATCTTTGCAAATGTAGTCTTTCCTATTCCGTTCTCACCTAAAATGCCAACCTTTTCATTTACATATAGCTGGCCTTTTTTTGCATGAAGTTCAAAATTTCCAAGCTTCTTTTCAAACTCCGGCCAATCAACCAGCGGCATGAGTACTGAAAGTTTCTGCGGAGGTTTAATATCAAATTTAATTTTGTAATCTCTGAATCTGATGTTCTCTTCTTTCAGGAAACCTTCCAGAAAAGTATTTATCCCTTTTTTTGCTGCTTTTAACGAAGAGACTACACCATAGCATCCGCTTTTTCCGTACATGATATTTATCAGGTCTGCCATATAATCAAGCGCAATAAGGTCGTGTTCAATCACTATGACTGATGTTCCTTCTTCTGAAAGTTCGCGTATGAATTTTGAGACTTTCAGTCTTTGTTTTATGTCAAGATAGCTGGTCAGCTCGTCAAAGATATAGAGATTTGCTTTCTTGAGTACAGTTGCAGCAATCGCAACACGCTGCAATTCACCACCGGAGATCTTGTTGATATCAGTGTCAATTATCTTATCAAGCTCTAATTTTTTACAGACTTCATCAATTATTCCTTTTTCATCAACTTTTTTGAGAAGATCACCAACATTTCCTGAAAACTGTTTTGGTATCTGGTCGACATGCTGCGGCTTGTATGCTACTTTGATCTCATCATTTTTTATCTTCTGGAAGAAAAGCTGAGCTTCTGTGCCTTTGAAATATTCAATCAGGTCATCGACATTTGAATCAGTCCCTATGTTTCCGAAATTTGGCAATAGATGTCCGGAAAGTATTTTGATTGCTGTGGATTTTCCAATTCCATTCACTCCAATAACACCAACAACTTTTCCAAAAACAGGGATTGGAAGATTATATAATGCAAATCCGTTCTTTGAAAACCTATGTACCGGCTCTTTCTGCAGTTCTTCAGGGAGATTTATTATTGATATTGCTTCAAACGGGCATCTGGTGACACATATATTACATCCTATACAGAGTGATTCGTCAATTCCAATTTTTTTGTCATTATCTTGATAGATACATTCATTTTGAGTATTTTTACGGTTTACCGGACATAATTTTTTACATAGAAAACCACCACAACCTTCTGGATTGCATTTTTTTTTTTTTACTACAGCAATTCTTGTCATTTAATTCCAAACCTCATTCCAATATTCAATTAATTGGATTTCATCCTTTCTATTTATAGGTTTCCATGGAACAGCATATTTTATCTGAGAATTTACAAAATCATATACTTTTTTGGATCTAAAGTATCCTTATTCTTGCATTTTGTCTTTTCAACTATTGCCAATCTTTTCATTTTCATTAAGCCTGAAAAATAAATTTTAATAAAAATGTATTTGTTTTTTTTTATTTCTTAAAAAATCATGCATGAAAAAAAGAAAAATTTATATAC
>JAHIYL010000125.1 GCA_018815145.1 Nanobdellota archaeon
AAAACAAGAAAAGTTATAAATCCCTCTTCCATAATCTTAATATTATGGCTGATATCGATGATGAAATTAAAAATTTTTCAAAAAGGGGTAAAAGAATGAAACAAGACATATATGCTATGAAAAAATTCCCTGTAAAATTATTTGTTGCAATCGGAATCATACTGCTCCTGATTGTATTGATACCAAGCTTCATTGTTATTGTCAATGACGGAGAAGTTGGTGTAAGAAAGACGCTTGGTAAGATCAGTGACAGAGAGCTATACGGAGGTATCCACTTTGCATTCCCTCCGATAACAAGCATCCAGAAATGGGATGTAAGGACCCAACAGATTGAAGAGCAGGCAACAGTTCCTTCAAATGAAGGCTTGATAGTCAGCCTGGATGTGAGTGTCATCTATCACCTGAATGATGGACAGGTCGCCGAACTTTACAAGGCAACCTCAAGGAATTATTGGGATACACTGCTCATCCCATACCTTAGGAATGCAATAAGAGACATATCCTCAAAATACAAGGTTGCTGACCTCTATTCAGAAAAAGGCAGGAGGCAGGTTTCAATCGACATGCATGATTACTTGATCGAGAAGCTTGAGCCAAGGGGAATAATCATCGAAGATGTATTGTTGAGAGATATAAAAATCCCTGAAGAATTGACAAGGGCTATCGAGGCGAAGCTCACAGCAGACCAGCTCATCCAGCAGAAGGAATTCGAGCTTGAGCAGGCAAAATTGAATGCTGAGATAAGAGTGACTGAAGCAAAAGGTATTGCAGAAGCTCAGCAGATAATAGATAAGACCCTGACAAGTGAGTATCTCCAATATCTTGCTATCCAGAATATCAATCCTGATGCTGATGTCATCTATATCCCTATGGACGGGCTGCTTCCGATAACTGAAGCGACACGGATCAAGGCAAAGTAGCCAGGATATATAATTGGGAGCACTGGACAGGACAATTGTGCGTAGGGTTTATATATTACTTTTTTTGCTTTTTTATTTATGATAAGGAATTCTTTTATTTTTCTGGATAGGGTAGGCTATAGAAAAGAAAAAAGCATATGGGAACAGGGAGTAAAGGATTGGAATACATTTATTAAAGCAAAAAAAATAAGAGGTATTTCCGATAAGGCAAAGGGATTTTACAATAGAAAAATAATTGAGGCAAATAATGCAATTCTTGAAAACAATGCTGGTTATTTTATTGGAAAATTACCTGCTGTTGAGAACTGGCGATTGTATAATGAATTTAAAGATGAAGCAGTGTTTCTGGATATTGAAGCATCAAGGGTCGGAGAAGAAGGATTCATAACTGTTATTGGTCTATGTGATGGAGAAAAGACAATGCAGATGGTGAAAGGCATAAATTTAGACTTTCAAAAATTGAAAAAGATTTTAAGAAATTACAAAATAATAATTACATTCAATGGCTCAAGTTTTGACCTTCCTTTTATCAGAAAAAGATATCCTGATGTTATTCCGGATGTTCCGCATATTGATCTGAAACATCTATGTCAAAGATTGGGATACAATTGTGGACTGAAAGAGGTTGAAAAAGAGCTTGGTATAAAAAGGCAGAATGAGATTGTTGAAAGGATGTATGGCGGAGACCCATATCTCTTATGGAGGATGTACAGAGGGAGCGGGGATGAAATTTATCTGAGGCTCTTGCTTGAGTACAATGAAGAGGATGTTGTGAATCTGGAGAGGATTTTTGAATTGCTTATTGTAAAGAACTAAAACTCTTATTAAGCCATCAAAACTATGCCCTCAAAATAGGAATTACACCATTAGAAGCAAATTTGATATCATCATCACTGCTCTTGCTAAAAGGATAATCTCCTCCGAAGATTCCTGTCTTGACAATCTTTCCATCCCAACTGTTAAGCAAGCATGGTGAATCTGCCTTCTGCCTGAAATCAAGAAGAGAATCTGGATTCCTGCTAATGAAGACTGACTGTTCACCACCTTTCTGGATGAACTTATTAGCGTATATGTTTCCTTCATCAAAATAAGATGAATAGTATTTAGGATATATCGCAGGTAGATTGTCATCCTCCTTAAGGTAAATGCAGTTAGATATGTATTCTAGTCTGGGCCCTTCTTCTAACCCATCTGATAAACTGAATATTGCACAGTATTTACTATCTTTCTTTTTTGGACAGTTTGTGCCATATGTTGACTCAGAATATACCAGGTTTCCGATGACCTTGTTTTCTATCATGGACATAATTGGAGGTTCTCCTTGTTTCCATTTGTCATGTTCATTGAAATTATAGATTGTGTTGAATAATATCTTTGCCTGATCACTGTATATGTCTATTGGCCGATTTCTTGGCGAGATTATCAGGTTGTTCTGGACATCTACAATGGTATTTTCACTTTTTGTCTGTACTGCCCTATCATAATCCTTAACTACATTCCGGATCACTCTGGCGCCTGATCCGTAATCAACTCCAATTGCTGAACCCAATCCTCCCTGCTCCAGCAAAACATTTTCAAAGATATTGTCGATGATCATGGCTTTGGAGAAATCAGCGAGATATATGGAATCAGTAATACCTATCCATAATGGAGACTCATGCTCGAACCTGCTGTTGCGTACCAGAAATGCAGAGGAATCAGCCATTATGAAAACAAGTCTGTGATTAAAGGCATCGGGACTGCGTCCTTCTACATTCCGAAATTCAACATCATCAAAGACGACTTCTGAGCAGTCTGTGAGTAAGACGGGTGCACTTGCTGTTTCAAAATCGCTCATCATAAGGTGCGATAGTTTTGAACCATACAGATTGATATTCTTTATCATGGAACCTTTACTATTCCTAAACACCAATCCAAAATCTGACTTGGCTATGAAGTTGACATCCTGATCTTCCATACCTACAAATTGTACTGATTTTTCATCCATGATTAGGTCAGTTGAATAACTTACAATCTCGGGAAGAACTACCGAAGCATCATCTGGCCTGCAAGACAGGCATTTGAAATCAATTCCTCTGCTTTGAATAGCTATGTTCGTTAAATCATAATCTCCTTCATAGAATTTAAAAATGAATTCATCTCTCTCTGCATTTTCTTCATCATTAAATATGGTTTCAACTGCTGTACTCAGCGTATCATAGCAATGCACGCTCTCTGGATAGGGAGAATAATCAGGAACATGCGAAAAGTCATCACAAAAGAAGGGAATCAAGAGGCACGGCCTTTGGCCTTCACAATAATCATTATCTTCACCCCCGTTTAATCCTGAATCATCAAAATAGTATGTCTTTGGATTCACCAGAATTGGCTCATAATCCTCATTTATATACTTTTCATCAAAGAAATCATTTTCCCAGACACATTGATTCATCCTTCTTTCTTCTTCTTGTTCCTGATCTTCAAGAATGTCATCGACCGCGACTGACAAGGGAAGTCTGTCCTCATCTCTCCATCCAAGATTGTCCTCATTTATCATCTTGCATCTGATATCCAATTCTATTTCTGGGTCTCCAACAAGGAGCTTATGCACTTCATCATCCCTGGAAGTCCAACGCAGACATCTCACTGTATCGGAACTCATATCCTCATCAGAAGGATAAATATCCGAACCTTCACCACTGCATAACCAGCAGTCATTAGAACTGAATAGTGTCCATCCGTCAGTGCTGTCAGGATTGGTTTGACATTTATGTAAATGAAATTGGGACCTAGCAATTTCTTTGAAATTGGGCTCTTCTTCCAATTCATTTGGAACCCCATACAGATAATATCCCTCTTCAATCTCCTCCTCCTGAATTTTTCTATGTTCTGTGCATCCTCTCTCCTTGAATTCATTCTTCGTATTCACAGCAAACCACATCGGCTGTTCAAGATCATCAAAATCTATCCTACATTCATAACAGCCATATTCTTCCGGAATCATTCCGCAGGAAACAAGAAAAAGCAGGGATAATAGTAAGCCATATAAGAGGACAATTTTTTTCATCATTTTTTCAATATCTAATTAATTATATTAATCTTTCTACCCCAATCTTTTTAAATTTGCCGCTCTTCTTTTTTTACCATGACAGACGTATATTTTTTCGAAACAAAGGATAAGGAAGATATCCTAAAAAAGATCCCTATGCTGTTTGATAGGGCATTTAAAGGTCTTGTAAAGACAGGAGATTTCACAGCAGTAAAAGTGCATTTTGGCGAGCTTGGGAACAAGACACACGTAGATTACAGATATGCAAAAGAGATTGTGAAAAAAGTCAAAAGTTGCGGGGCAAAAACCTTTGTCACAGACACAAATGCTCTCTATAAAGGCAATCGGCACAATTCTGTTGACCATCTTGAGAATGCAAGAGCACATGGCTTCACACATGAGAACCTTGATTGTCCGGTGATAATAGCTGACGGCCTGCATGGGCACAGCTCATGTGAAGTAGAGATAAACAAAAAGCATTTCAAGACAGTGAAAATAGGTTCTGAGATATGCGAAGCAGACTCAATCA
The DNA here is from genome assembly GCA_018815145.1 of Nanobdellota archaeon. Lineage (GTDB taxonomy): Archaea > Nanobdellota > Nanobdellia > Woesearchaeales > GW2011-AR15 > WJJD01. The sequence goes on from JAHIYL010000125.1 coordinate 4,478, forward strand.
TCTTTTCAACGCATTTCAAAGGACACATGGCTGCAGGTTTCGGGGGGTCGATCAAGAACATCTGCATGGGCTGCGCATCCAGGGCAGGAAAGCAGCAGCAGCATTCTTCGATAAAACCTGAAGTAGAGCAGGAAAAATGCATTAAGTGCAGAGCCTGCGGCAGATACTGCCCTGAGGATGCAATCACTTATGAAGAAGGACCTGCATTGATAAATCAGGATAAATGCGTAGGCTGTAATGAATGTGTAGCTGCCTGTCCTACAGGTGCCATTGAAGTGAGATGGGATTCTTCGCGCAGTGACTTCCAGGAAAAGATGGCTGAATATGCATATGGCGGGATATTTGGCAAAAGAGTAGGATTCATAAATTTTCTTTTCAACATAACAAAGGACTGCGACTGTTTCTCTGATGCAGGAAAACCCATAATTGATTGTATAGGAGTCCTTGCCAGTACTGATCCGGTCGCAATTGATCAGGCCTGTCTTGATCTGGTGAAAAAAAGGACAGGAAAAGACAATATCTTTGAAGAATTGCACGGCTTTGACAATACAGTCCAGTTGAGACACGGTGAAGAGATAGGCCTTGGGAAGCGGGAGTACAAGCTGATTCATGTAAAATGAAATTCTCAAAAATAGAGCTTGAACATCTGTTCAAGGCCTGGATAATCATATCAGTATCATTTGCAATAGTGAATTCAGGCGGATTCTATATGCTGAGAGACTTTAATTATCTGCTTTTTATGTTGATGTTTGTTCTTTCATCAGTCACAATAGGCATTGGCTTTCTCCTTCATGAGATAGGGCACAAGCTGCTGGCGCAAAGATATGGATGCATTGCAGAATTCAGGTACAACCTCCGGATGCTCTACACTGCCCTCATCATCTCTTTTTTTCAGATTTTATATGTGGCACCAGGGGCAGTAATCATACATGGGCACCTGACCAAAGAAAAGAATGGAAAGATAAGCCTTGCAGGGCCTATGGCAAATGTTGTGCTGAGCCTTGTTTTCTTGGTTTTGTACTTTGCTTTTCCAATTGAGATTCTTAGGTTTGTATTCAGCTATGGTTTCCAGATAAATACATGGATTGCACTCTTTAACATGATTCCTTTTATGAATTTTGATGGGTTAAAGATAATGCAGTGGAATAAGACAGTGTATTTTGGGACTGTTGGAATGCTTGTTGTATTTTTGGGTATTAATGCACTTGTATTATAGGAATAAAATTTGTAATAATTCGTATCTAAAGATGGAACAATTTCAATAAATCCTCATAGAACTTCTCATTGCTGGTATAGTCCATTGCCTTCTTCTCCATTGGACATATGCCTGTCTTGTCATTATTCAAGATATTCTCTACAACCAAATCCTTATGAACAACAATACTATTTTTTTCCAATAGTTCCTGTGCAGGCTCTGAAATAACATCAGTATAAACTTCCAAAATAAAACCTGAATGCACAATCACTCTTGCCGCAGCTAATCCAATCACCTTGTCATGCAGGATACAGTTGCTCTCTGTTCCAATGTATTTCCTGGCACATTCAAGGATAGGTCTAAGGCCTGACTTATTAATATAATATATCATCTCATTATTTTTGAAAAGTGCCAGGGTATATTTGGAAAAATCAGGTTCATTCATGATATTGAATTTTTCATAGGTTTTGCTGCTTTGTCTGCAATAATTGCCCAAATAACATTTGACACGAATAGTGCAAACACCAACATAAGCATCACTTTCATAGGCATACCGACAATATAGTAATCAATTGTCATCAAAATTGGTAGCTCTATCATAAATGCCAGCAGTACAGATATTACGGCACTTATATTTTTCCTGTAGAAAACTCCTGCAAAAAAACCAAGGACTGCATTGAAAAGCAGTATGTAGGGATTTGACATAAGGATTGCTGAATATGCTGAGCCAATAATTCCTGTCAAAAGACCACCCATGGGACCATATATCATCGCAGCCATGAATATCCCGAGCTGAAAGAAATGGAGCTTGAATCCAAATGGTGTTGAGATATTGAGCATCCCTAAAATATTTGGTACAATCAGAAGAAAAATGAATAGTGAGACTGTCTTAAAATTCCATTCTGCATCAAATGAGAACATTTGTCTGTAGTCATAATTGTATTTCATCTATGTTAAACCTCGCCGTATTTCATAGCTTGTCATTTTTATTTTGATCTCTCACTGTAACATAAATTTTTCCTTTTCCCCTCACATTGTATGGGGAAAACGGGAAAATTTATGTTAGGCTTTTACGACATTAGCGAATTTTCCGCATAGTACCATAACTTTTTTGCAATAGTGGCTGTTGCGACATTCATCTATTCGTGTGTGGGTTCATTTCTGAACTTGACACATTATTGCAGTCGCCTAAAGGCACAACTCAATCATAAAACGCACGTGGTTAGTGCAATGAAAAGCCGAGCCAGCCTATGTTGCCTTATGTATTTGCAAAGCTTGATACTTATTATTATGTTTGAGCATAATGTATAATAATGTTACCATTTTTCGAGCAATTGCTACAATTGCTTTTTGATGCCCTTTTTTTTGTGCCAGCATAATATATTTTTTCTTTAACGTTTTG
>JAHIYL010000126.1 GCA_018815145.1 Nanobdellota archaeon
CTCATCCTCCTGTATCTGAATTACAAAAAATATTTTGGGAGAAAAAAGGAAAAGGATGGCCCCACTCAAGAAAGAGGGGCCACGTAAAACACTTCTACATTACTTAATTTCCACGTAGAGCGTGACTGAACCTGCACCAAGCTTATACTCGCGTAAAAGTGCAGGCATTGATATTTCATAATCATATATTCCATACTTGCCGGGCATGGCCTGTGTCGAATTTGTGAAAAATACAATATCCTGGCTACCGTCATATTCAGGCCCCCCGTCTGATGCATCCCAGAGGATACCTGTGATAAATGATTCTGTGTCTGTTGAATTTCTTATCGGTACATTGGCAATAATATTGTCATAGACAGTAAAAGATGCCAATTTCCGCGGCAAAAAATCATATGTGTATGAATTATTTATTGAGTCTGTAAAATTCACCATCCCTATTGCATAGTCCAACTCATAAAAATCATTTCCTGCCTCAAGACCTGAAGTATTTCTGCCAAGCGCCTGCAGATTGTCCCAGTCTATTGCTGTCCCTGACTCAACAAAATAGATGTTTGACGGAAGCAAAGAATTCCAGGTAATCTGAGACATATTGTTTGACGAATCAAGCACTACAAGAGCTGACATGTTTCCGTAATAGGTCTGCCAGCCTGATATATCTACAAGCGCATAGGCATAGTTATTTGTTTCATTTATTTCAGTTATATTATTAAGAAAATCCAGGAATACATATATATAGTGAGGTCCCCCTGCAGAGACAGTCCACGTAACATTCAATGTAGTATTTGAATTCTCCTGCGATACGTCTGGAAGTTCAGTGACAGTCAAGATCCCGTTGATCTGTGTACCTGATGCATTAGGATGATTGTCCCAAAACTCAACAGTAAAATTATATGCAGAACTGCCTCCTATATTAATAAAGTAGCATTTATTGTAATATTTTGACCTTCAGCATAATCTGAGCTATTGATCATAATATACTCTGACAAAATGTAAAGATCAGGGGGCTTAATAAAAATCCATCTTGGCTGAGAAAGATTGCTGTTTCCATAATAATCTGTGCAGGACACACTCCATTTGTGCCAGCCGCCTCCGGGAATGAATGGATAAAAGAATTGAATCTCATCCTCAATTATTGTGTCGTCATAGGTGTATTTTTCATCATCGATGAACAAGCTGCAATTTGCAATTGTACTCAATGTATCATTCACCAAATACCTAAATGTGACAGTGCTATTGGAAGATGAGCCGTTCAAAGGAAGAGTCAGACTGACATTAGGACCCGTAGAATCCAGTTTTACCTCAAAAAAACTGTGATTCCATGCATCATAATACTTAGGCTTTGTTGCATAGGAAATTGCTGTGTAATTGCTGATTTTTTGTCCGGCGAAGTTCCAACCATACTCAAAAATTCCAGTAATATCTGTCGCATCTTCAATCCTCAGAATATGCTCCTCTTCACCACCAATTGAATATTCTGCTGAAAATGATGAATTCCCATTGTAAATAATGATATCTCCATCTTCAACTGTGAACCATCTCACTATCTCGTCATTGTGGCTGTCGCAGTAGTCGTATGTATCATCCACTTCACAGTATCTAATATCTGGAGTTGCAGTATAGATGTCTCTTGCCCTAACATACTGTGTATCCTGGCCACCATCGTCATCATTCTGTGTAACCATGATCCTTGGATTGGTGTAATTTGCAGTCCATGTGATTGCATCCCATTGACTTGCATCAATATTGGTAAATCCCATCTGTATTGTCTGGATCTCATGGAGCACAGGATCAATTGCTATCCATGCCATATCCTCATGAGGCTTATCTGCATCACACGCATCCTCATCATTTGGCGCTATAGCATCTATATGTGTGCAGCCTTTCATCTCAACTTGCGATGTGGTAGAAGTGTCAAACCATACCATTGCCCCTATCTCATCACTGAGTTGGTGATAGCTCTGGACCGATCCAAATACATAAGGTACATTGCTAAATGTCTTGTCATAGCTGATTATTGTATCAGGAGCATGGGTATGCTCATTATACTGGATTCCGCAATCCATCCAATCAAAATCATCACATAATTCGCTGTTTATGACAAAATAGTGGACCTCTTCATCCACATATCCAGCAGTTGGGCATGTAGGCGCATTGTTCTCATCAATACATGTAGTTACTATTGCACCTGTGCCTGAAATCTGATGGACAACTGGGATTGGAGCATTGTCATCCTGTGATGCATCTTCATTCTGAGAAACTGGAGTCAAAAAAATATAAGGAGTTGATGAATAATAATTATCAAATACAAGGCTGACATTTTGAAAATTTGATGTATTGTATGTACCTGTCTCTCCCAAAATTGTTGTAGATGCAAAATTCTGGCTTTCACTTGTGGCAGCAAGATTCCCATAATAAACAAAAAAATCTGTCTCTTGATCCTTTGTAAGGTTAAGTGAAACATAGAAAACAGTGGAAGCAGTATCACAGCCCGAAACATAAGTGTAAATAAAAGCTTCACCATCTAAATCTGCAAATCTTGCATCAGCACAGTCAGATCGCATCTTATTCTCATTGATCAATTGTTCAGTATCTACTGTAAATTCCAATTTGATATTTGTCTTATTATTTGATGGAGCCTCGATAGTTACCAGTTTTCTATAGTCCCATGAATCATTCCACCATATATATGGATTATTTGATCTGATGATATCTAAAACAATAGATGATTCAAGCGGATTATTAAAATAGTCAGTAACATTTGTGATAATATCTACAATATCATTTTCCTGATTACCCTTTTCATAAGCAAATTTTTCTGTACTAACATCAATATCCATTTCATACCTAATTTCAATTGTAATCAATCTTGTCTCAGACCAAGCCTGATGGTTTTCAATCCCAAAATCATCCCAACAAGAGATGTTCAAGTAATAATCTCCATCAGACATATTAGTAATATTGTACTGCAATGTCTCTGATTGAAGCATAGGTGAAAATATGGTCTCATTTAATACATTGTCAATATATAGTGAACAATTCTGGATTTGTGATGAATTGTCTACAACTGAATATTGAAAATAAACATTGCCGTCTCCATCTACACTGGCGTAAGTTGGAGACAGTAGTGTGATGCCTGGCCCATTATTATCAATTGTGATATTTGTATGTGTGTCATACCCCCCCATATTATCAACTGTATCATTTGAATATGCTCTTATCTGATAGGAATTTCTGTCTATAAATGTTGATATGTCCCATGTGCATGCTGCTATCCCAAAATCTATTCCTGTATCATTGCAGGCTTGTTGCCATGAAGAAAATTCATCATTCCTATACTCAAAGATTGTGAACCCAATATCTCCTACACCTGCATCAATAATTGAGGCATTTAGGATTACACTACCTCCTTGTGCTTCATCATATGAACCAAGTTCATCAATGGTTGTGACCGGACCTGTTCTATCAAAAGACACATTTCTCACAGCAGACATATTTTCGTTTCCAAGAGAATCTGTACAATTGATATACCAATAAAAGGTATCCTCATCAAAACTATATTCTGTAAAATTATATTCTGAACTTTCGATTATGTCTAATGTGCTGCTTGTCAATACATCGTCTAAATAGAAAATGCAGTCTCCTCCTTCTGACAAATAGTCATTCATCTCATAGAAGAATGACATGTCTATGTCATTGGTCCTGTAATCATCTGGAGGATTTCCAAGAGACACTGCCGGACCTGTTCTATCAATAGTCATATTGTAGTGAACATCATAATTTCCAATATTGCCTGAAGTATCATTTGCATATGCTCTGACCTCATATTCATTGCCATCAGACAATGGCGAGATATTCCATGTTCTTTGATAAGGTGACCTATCATCAGTATTTATTAACACCCAAGTTGCTGTTGCATTCTCCCTATATTCAAATGTTACGACATCAACATCGTTTTCATAGTCAGTTGCTGTAGCGTCAACAACATAATCAGATGATACATTAGTGAAATTGACAGGGTTCCCAAGTGTTACAACAGGTCCAGCAGTATCAAAACCTACAATTATTGTATTATTCCAATCCAGTCCATCATTATCTGTGACAGTGATCCTCAGATAACACGCAAGAGAATTATTCAGGCATTCTGTCTGTTGTATTGTATTAAAAGTACAGTTTTCATCACTTGTGCTGCATAGGGTCTGGGGAGAAGTAAATCCACTGTTGTCATCAAATTCAAACAAATAATTATTAATTGTGCCATCAAAGTCATACGAACTCGATGCATTAAAAGCCTCAACTCCTACTAGCCAGGTTCCATTGGTCGGATAGAAAAAATCAGCATAAGGATGATCATTGATTGTTAGAGTTACGTTATCTGAATATGCATATTCGCTGTTTGTGCTTGTTGCTCTGCATCTTATCCCAAAAGTATTGTTTCCTGATTCTTCTCCTGATGTAACAGTAAAACTATGTTGACAGGTCGTGTTACCTGTACTACCTACATCATCTTCCCCTTTCATCTGAGTGATTGGTTCAAATTCAACTGTCGGCCTTACCATGACAACTGCAATATGTGCTCTGCCAGAAGCAACCCTTGCAAAAGGCTGGCCAGCTGTTGCAGTATGCCCATTTGCCCAATCAGTTGCTGTAAGCTTGTATACACTTGGTTCAATATCTGTGTAGGCCCAGTATTTTGCCTGGACACCAGATGCTTCTGTCCCATATGTCCTAGTCTCACTCCACTGCCACACATTGAATGGAGAATAATCCCCTGGATCATCATAAGTAGGACCTGTTGCACCTCTGTCAAAATGAAATCCTGTATCAGTATCCCTTTCCACAAGAATTCCATCATATGCAGTTGTAGCACTACCTTGTAGGCCAACAACACCATCAGCATCAGGGCTATCCCCTCCGCATGTTGATCCTGGATTATCCATCCACAGCATCCTGGATGCCATATCTCGTATTGGACTAAGTTCAGAAGTCAATATTTTTGTGTAGGTTGTCTGGCATGCAGTTCCAACATCCATCACATAACTTACACCAGACCAGGGATTAGTGGCACTTGCAACAGCAATACCTCCGGCTGCTGCAGTATAGCCCCATTTGTCAGTGTATGTTCCATCAGAAAAATCATCATAAAATAACCAGATCTTGGATTGATTATTTTTTGGGTCCGTCGCATTTTCATTGCCATAATACAAATAATAATTATAATTGCTTGAATTTGCACTGAGTGATTCTCCAATTACAAACCAAATAGCACTCTGCGAGGTATTTGGTTGAAAAACCTGTCTATCAACCTCAATATTATTGGATCCATTCCAGTACACGATTCTAAGATCATTAGCATTATCCTGGAAACTGTCTCCAGATGTATCAAAATCCACTCTTATGACATGATTCGCAGCAACCGCACTCTGCGCCTTCACTCTCATCTGTTGTCTATTCAAGTATGATTCATTCCACCAAGGTGCCTGTACAGCTTTCAGATCTCCACAATCATACGAATCAATTTCAGTACTTATCTCCGTTGTCAGGGTTGAAGCCTGCCCCCATGTGTCATCTTTGAAATATTCTACATACAATTCAACTCCATCACAATCGACAAATCCCCAATCACAAGTTGCATTACAAGTCTGAACATATTGAAAATTACCTTCAGATTCATTGATCTCTAGATCAGCTATAGGCACACTCATATTTGCATTTAGTATCCCTCCTTCAGTCACATTCCAGAAATATCCATAGAACGCACTAACACTGTTACCAGCCCTGTCAATAGCATATAAATCACTCCAGTTAAAATCACCAGAATATTTTATCTCATATTCAACTGAATAGACACCATCACCAATCACATCATCACACGCAGTAACCTGATCATCATACATATCTACCTGCTCTGCAGAACCTGTTGGAAGCAAAATTGATGCATATACTCTGTATATTCCTGAGAGAGCATCACTAGCTGTTGCATTCAGACATATCAGATCACTCACTTTGTATGTTGTCCCGTTTGTCCATGGATTTCCCACTATAGGGTCCCCTCCGTCAATACCAAAAATCCTTGCCTCAGAAATATTATTATTATATTCACTGCTGTCATCATAGCATTCAATCTGCCAATCATAGAATCCATCAATGTTTGTATCTGAAAAAGTATTGTATTCGTCTTCATAAACTGAAAAATTTGTAGCTGCTACTGAACCATTCACAAGCAAAGAACAGTTCTCTATGCCAGATCCATAGTCAGATGCATTGTATGTATATGTTATTGTACCATCACTATCCCAATAATCATCTGCTGGTGAGATCAGGATTATTGTTGGATCGTCAATATCAGTGCATGAGCATACTCCAGCCAAGCATTGTCCAAAAAGAGTTACACAGTCAAGATCACATTCCGTATTGTCACACATACCTGGAGAACTTCCATTCCAAATATCTCCTATAGTTAGACTGTCAGAATAGATAGTTCCTGTTCCATTTACACAGTCATCCCTTCTATCAGTAGGTGTTCCTCCTATATCATAATATAGTGTTCCTGTGTTTGGACAATTGCCTGAACAACTTACATTAGGTGCCGGTGCATAATCTCCATTTTGATTACCTGTTGCATTGCAGAAATCACAGTAATTAGCTCTAAGGGTCCCTGAATCAGAAAGCCCTGACCCATCAATATCAACACAAGTCTGTGTATAATAGCAAGTCTCTTCAAAGGTTGGCCTCTTCCTATCCCAATATGCACAGGATCCTCCATTATTGTCATTGATACAAAACTCAGGTGCTTCTTCTGTATCATAATCCCAATTACAGAATGTGTTGCAGGTTTTGTCAAACAGACAGTCTTGTCCAATTATTCCAGGTGCAGTTGAATTGTCTTGGTCACATTCTCCTCCGCATCCAACATCACAATCTGCAAGTAATGTTCCACAGCTCCCACCACCTACATAGATATAATCACCGCAATCTGTAGGATTTCCCTGACAACCATATACCCCCAGATCAAGATCTCCGCTTAGGCACGTTTGCGGACTTGCATAGTAGCTGCAATTGTAGTTAGTGTGTGTCGAAGCAGTTGCTAACATGTCTTCTCCTTCATTCAATTCTGAGCAATATGAAATACTTCCCCATTCATTTTCATTCTCGCAAACCCTGAAATCATTTGTCCCGCCGATACATAGTGAATAATTCAAATCATATTCATTATAGTTATACACGCAATCGTCATCATCAGAAGTGCAATACCAACCAGTATATGAATAACTTGAATCATTTATGCATATTGCAGAAGGTTGAGTGCTGAATTTACCTATCTGACAAATCTCATCTGCAGGAACAGCACCAATTCCTACTGATTCACAAGATATTCCAGGAATATAATCATCTTCACATGATTGAGTCGAATCAAAACAAAACTGGGTCGTTGGACAATCGGCATGCGCATCACAGAGAACATTAATTAGCATATTTTTATTATTAGTATTGTTGTTTTCAATTCCCTGGGTAGTATTGCATGACATGTAAAGATAATCTGTACCCTGACCTGCAGATAATGAATTAGTGTATTCACATATCTTTGATACATTTCTTTCATAGATACCGCAATTGATACGTCCATTATCTACCATATCTGAAAAAGTCTCATCAAATTCACTGATAAAGCATGTTGTATTTCTCGTAATTGTTGCATTCACAATCGGTGTTTCATCTTCAAATTCATAGGTTTCAGTAAGATCTCCTTCAATTGAATTTACAGTTATCACTGGTGCTGCAGATACTGTCAGTGAATAATTCACAAAATGAAAACCATTGTCACCAATGTTGTCATAGCAATAAATATTCCATAAAATGTCTCCATCTCCTGGATCATGATAAATATTTGACTCTGTTCCGTTTAGAACATAATATATGGTCGCAACAGGTCCAAATGTTCCGGACTCATTTGTATACAATGAACAATTTGGAAGAGTAGAAACTTCCTCATCCTCAACAATAAAGCTGAACTGTACCGGAACTGATCCCATTGATGTTTCATCTGCTGGGATAATCAAGGACGTCACATTTGGCGGTTTGTTGTTGTCATACCTAAATAATGCATCAGCAATGAAATAGCTCACCTCTTCAGCTGAGTGGGTGATGTCTGTATCAGTCCACCTGTCCTCCTGAATATAAGGCTCTATTTGAGTTGCTGTAAATGGTGAATCTTCCCAATTTGCTGCACCACCGTCTCCTCCATCCATTGCAAGCTGATCTGTCACACCCCAAACAGGTGCCTGACCAAATGTGTGAAGTTCCAGATTATTATGATTATACTGTTGGATTGTATCAGCTGTCCTCCCTGCTTTCCATGCAACATCTCCATTGTCAGTCGATACAGTTCCGCTTGCTCTTCCAATGACAATATAATGGATTGTTTCTGAGCTGTGCGAATCCTCTGGATCAACTTCCATTGAATTGAGTGCAAGACGAAAATCACTTACTGTCGGAGGGTTAGCAGTTGCTGATCCTCTTGTCCATGATTCAATCCAATCAGGATCATTATCTGTCACAGGATTATGAAAATACTCTGCAGTACCTGACCAGGATGCATCTAATGACACTACATCTGCACTCCAAGCACTTTTGGAACCAACTGTCCCTGTTGTGTGCTTTCCAGCTTCAACTGTAGGCATGCCTGATATCCCACTCCAATAACCTGCTTCTGTCACAAGCAAGTAGATCTTGTTGTCTGAATAGTTCAATCCAGTCCCACTTGTGTGTGGGATTATCATCATCCTAATTTCAACTGTACTTGAAGTCACATTCCTGATTCTTAGGCTTATTGGAGAGGTATCTGGATTCTGACTTGAAGATGGTTCAAGTGTTGCAATTACAATTGGATCAATATAATTGTAATGAAAATTGGCAGTCATCCAATCCTCCCCAACATCGGTTATCAATTGGGTTTCCATCTTAAAAACAACTGCCGGATCAACGGCAATATACCAGGGTCGAGCCTCGTAAAATATGCCACCCTCATACTCAATATAAGACTCCCCAAGCTCTAATAAATCAGGAGTCTTCAATGGTGCTTGGGCTTTGTAGTGCACAATAGAATTATTTGTCAGATCATACCATGTCAGCAGAATCTCTCCATCAATTGTTGTAACAGGAAGACCACTGCCATATTCTAACAATATCAGATCTGATGGCAGTTTTTCATTAAAATTGAATGTCTCCACGTCTACATATGAAACAACCCGAATACTTGTCTGAAAAGGTCCCTGCCATGGATCAATAAATAATGGAGATTCTCTGCTGACTTCAAATTCATAGAAATCCTGAACAAGAAAACTCGATGTCAGATTGCTATCAACCTTGTTCCCTAATGCCCTTACTTCAAGAGAATAGAAGCCTGCATCATATGTATGAGTAAAAACTGCCTTGTACACTCCTTTCCGTTGCCTAATTATATTTCCGGACTGAGTTGATAAATCAAAATTATTGGCATCAGGTGCAGAAATTCTAAGAAACACATCAGCATCAGCCAGGTACCCTGATTTATCCAGGACAACCATATACAGCTCTGCTTCTTCCCCATTCCTGTAAATTGGTTTGAGTGAATTCACTATAGCAACACCTGTTTCAATAAATCCAGGATCTGTCCCGTCAATCTTTATGCTATACACTTCTCCAGGAACAAGATCCCTGACCTTAACCCATTCTCCAAAACAGATCTGATTGTCAAATTCAAAATTCTTGCACTTCCAAAGTTCTGTCCCAGATGCAACTATACTAATATCTGCTTGCTCAAAATCAAGCGCACTTGGATCAATAGCAAATCCAGAAATCACTTGTTTTTCATTTATTTCTCTTATGTCAAGATCATCCATCTTGAGCTCATAATCACCAGTATACTTCAATTTTTTTATCCTAATTCTCTTGATGTTTTTCCCAAAAACTACAGTATCAACATCATATTCACCATACGGAATCTCCTCGTTCTGATCAAATTCAATATCGCCTTTTCTAAACTTGATCTGAGAATTGATCTTTGTTCCAACTCGATTCCTGACCTCAATATTTTTTTTTAGTGACTGCTGTCCAGTACTTCTACTCAGGTTCAAGAGAAGCTCCTTTACGGATTCTATTTCATTCAGAGTGTCAAGTTCATTTTCTTCATCCTCATGAATCTCTTCAAGGATAGTATCTGTCCCTACATAGAATTCTTTGCTTTCAACCAGAATATTATCCCCATCATAAAGTTGGATAAAAAACAATCCCTCTGATTTTGGTGAGAACTTAAGTTCACTTATGCCATCATCTAAAAATAAATATTTTTCAGATTTGGACACAATGATGATACTATGATTTCCAAGAGTATTATTGAATTGAAGTACCACTGTCTCATTTAGATTGTAAATGGATTTTTCCAGATTGATGACTGGTGTGAATCTGTAATAATCATTCCTTTCAAAAAGTATTGGTTCTAGCACAATATCAGGTGTTTCCTGTGCTTCTGCAATATTGAGAACCAAAAAATTCCGCTCATCAATTACATCTTGGCTATCAATATCCATCAATTCAACCCTGTATTCACCTGTTTCCTTAGGTCTGAATTTTGTCACAAGTTCAGGAGTACCAAAAAACCTGTAAGCATTCACATCATGATAAATTGTAAGTTGTGTATCCGCAAGATTCTCAATATTCAAAGAAATATTTATCTCTTCACCAACAAAAACACTGTCAGATGAAAATGAGATTACTTCACTATTCTGTGCATATGCAATTGAGAAAAAAAAGACAAATGATATAACAAAAACTACAAAAAACAATTGAAATGCATATGTTTGCAAATTTCTTTTTTTTTGTTTTTGTTCCATTTTTGTTTGTTAATAATTCAGTATATGATTCTGATGGATCTACAGTTTATCTTCAATTTTTTCAAGAACAGATATAATTTCATCAATATTGTATGCAAGTTCCAGTTTGAACATCATTTTTTTCTCTGATGAAATTTTTGTCTTGTCAGACAATATTACAATGATGTTTACAAGAAAAGGATTATTGTACTTTGACTTAAGTGAATTTTTTAGTGTCCCTCTTGTAAATTCTCCATCAACACCAGATATCTCTCTTAAAAAATCATTCATAATTTCTTTGAATTCCTTGCTTAATTCATCATCACTGTATCTAAAAGGTATGCTGGATTTTAATTCATGCAATCTCTTTAAGACTTTTTCTCCTATCTCTTTTCCTTTTTCTGTTCCTTTTCCAAATAATCTTGGCATTTTTTCATTCAAAGCTACAAAAAGGTCCATCTTATTTTTGGATAATACCTTCTTTGAACCAAATATAACAAATCTCACAATTAGGAATGTTATCAAAACACCTAAGATTATACCAAGTATCTTCAGTATCCCCTGCCCGATACATTTTTTACATGGACCTCCGCAGTCTTTTCCTGTTTCACCCTGGTTTTTGATTCCATCAAAACAGGTCTCACATGAAACACATGGGCCTCCGCAATCAACATCTTCTTCACGTTGATTCTGTATCATATCCACACATGTTGGACATGGTTCACATGGACCACCACAATCAACTCTTTCTTCACCCTGATTCATCTTGTAATCATTACATGTAGGTTCAATACATATCGTATCCAAACAGTTGAAACTTGAACAATCATCATGCCTGGTACACCCTCTTCCCGTACCACACGGAGTGCAGACTTTGCCACCACAATCAGTATCTGTCTCATCTTGATTCTGAATATCATCATTACAATTCGGGCATGGAAAACAAGGACCACCACAATCAATCCCTTCTTCACCCTGGTTCAAAATACCATCACTACACCCAGGACATGGTTTGCAGATACCACCACAATCTACCCCTTCTTCACCCTGATTTTTCAAGCTATCAAAACATGTTGCATTGAAATCACACTCAGCATTTTCCATCACCTTATCCCCATCATTGCATGAATTAATATCAATGCACTCCCTAAATTTAATACCTGTAGGAAGACAATTTGACCACTCTGTGCAGTTAACTGACACTTCGCAGTCTTTTTTCTTGCCAAGGTTGAAAAATTCATTAATATCCTGGTTTTGCAGGACCTTGATTTTGAACTCATTGCTTGTCCTATTCATACTGTATGGATCTGTTGCAACAAACACGATGCTTGCAGCTGCAGTATCATTTGTCTTTGATGTGAATGACACATCCCCTGCTGCATTGACATCGACATCATAATACAGTGAAAAATTTGAGGGTCTGTTATCTGTGAAAAAATATGTAAACATAAGCTTGTCATTGTCAAGTTCATCAAAATAATCATTAAGATTATACAGTTCGATTTCCTGATATGGTGAAAGCACGATATCAGGAAGATTATATTTGAGTGCCGGCGGCCTGTTCACATTTCTCACTATCACATCCCATTCCTGCTCTGACCAAAGCCCGTTCTTGTCTGTGACATTCACTGTGATTCCATGGCTTCCTGAATCCTCAAACCCAGGTGAATATACAATCTCTTTTGATATTGCCTTTTCAATGCCATCAACATACCACCTATAGCTATAGACATTATTTTTCTCAATTGCTGAAGTGACATTTACCGTGAATCTCATGAAACTTCCTTCATCTACAAAGACTTCAGCTGATCCTGGATAATATTCAGTAATCTTTGGCTTGTCAAACACGTTCACCGATACGAGCACACTATCAAAACAATCAAATTCATTCACCGCCAGAAACATAAGTTTGTGCTTTCCAATATCCTTGTCAGTGGGTGTGAAGTTTATCTCGCCTGTTGACGAATTCATTCTGAAATTCCTGAGGCTTGATTGCACCAGAGCATAGGAAAATATGACTGAATCAAAGTTGTTATTCTCAATGTCCATATCATAATAAAATACCTGATCTTCATATAGAACGAGTGCAGGCTCAATTCTTATCTTTGGATTTCGCGTGATATCGCAATTCTCTGCATATACAGTCATCATGGTGCATACTAATAAAAAAAGCACTGGCACAAGTATTTTGTTTGCAATTTTTTTTTCCATCTTATTCTTGTTCTGGTTTTGAAGCATTAATCATTTCAATTCAGTATAGAGAGCCACTGTATTCCTATCAGGACCCTTATATTGTCTCAGGTTGGCAGGGATCTTGAATTCAAAATCATATGTACCATATGCTCCTACCTGTCCCTCATTCACCCGCGTCACAAATACAATTTCCTGAGTCCCATCATAAATTCCACCGGCGGCCTGACTAGTCGAATCCCACAAAATGCCTGTCATGAAATTAGAGGTGTTGGTCGAATTCACGACAGGTACCATTGTTACTGTCTTGCCAAAGATTACAAAAGTATCAACATTTGCAGGCTGCATATATCTTGTCCATGTTTTATTGATGCTGTCTGTATGGTTTTCTGTCTTCATAGAGATATCAAGCTCATAAAAGTCATTGAAATCAGACTGATTTGTAGAATTTCTTCCAAGAGCTGCAAGGCTCCCCCAATTGATATAGCTGTCATAGTCCGCTGCAAAGATATTGCTGTCAGTATAGTTTTCTGCATCCCATTCGAACACAGTCATATTGGTCGAGTTCTGCTTGATATTCAGAATTCCTGATAGACTGCCTACCATAGTGTGATATTCAGTTATTGTAAGAGTGTTGTATGCAAAATTATTATCTTCATCTATCTCAATAATGCTTCCGCCTGTCTCAATCGGAGGATCGACAAGCACATAGAACTTGTATTCTCCTGGTGCTCCGCCAATCCATGAGACAGACACAGTCACATTTGATTTTGATGTTATATTTACACTGAAGTTCCCGTTTATTTGTATGCCATCAGAATAGTTTAGATTCGTGTCGTTGACAACAATAAACTGGATGATGACATCGTCAGCATTTGTCTCTCCTGTATTGAAGACAGAAGCGTTGATCGTGATATTCTCTCCTTCTTTCGGCATGCTTGTATTGAACATGATATTGGATGAATTCAATGTAAGGTCAGGCAGAGGCACAGTGAAATACCATGTCTCACTTGTGTTGGTATTGCCTGCAAGGTCAATGCAGGTAACATTCCAGTAGTGTGTGCCTGATGTTAGGATCTGCTTGATGAAATTGTTTTCAGTTCCATTAGTAGCATTAATCCCTTCCCAGATAACACTGCTGTCCAAAGACAGATTGCAGGTAATATTGACAGCAAGGTTATCATAGGAAGTGAAATTGAATAAAATGGTATTGTTCGTGGTCTCCAATGTGTCCTGAGGATCATGCAGTTCAATACTTGGGTCTATTGTATCAACATATATCTCTATCCCGCTTGAGTTTTTCCTGTTGCCCGCATTGTCCAATGCCTCAAGTATTATGGTATGCAACCCATCTGCAAGAGCAAGCAGGTTTGTTGAATTATGCGTTGCATTGCCAGCGACTCCTTGCTTATTGATACTGCCATCTGCATAGAAAGTGAAGTTCAGGAGATCATCCATATTGTCAGTGATATTGAACAATATCAGAGGTGTTGCTGCATTGAACCATGTCTGGTTCTGTGTCTCAATAAAAGGCTCAGGAAGAGCAAGATCCACATAGAGTGACCTTGTCACTGAGGTGTTATACAGGTACAACGAAGTATTGTCAAAGCATTCGATGCTCCAGTTATAAGTGCCGCTGTCAAAAATTACAGTGAAATTGCTGACACCTGAATTTTCCAGTTCGTTTCCGGTCTTTGTTGCATTAATTTCATTGTCAATGATCAGTGAACAGTTTTCAAGGCCGGTCGCATCGCTTGCATTGAAATAGAATATTGTTGTCGCCAGGTTGGTCCAGTTATTGTTGCCAGGAGATATCAGGCCTATCTCCGGTGCAATATATACATTGAAGCTCCTGGTCTCGCTTGTGTTGATATTGTTCACATTCGTGTCATATCCGCCGTCCCAGCAAGTCACATTCCAGTAATGCGCACCTTCAGAAAGGTCTGTTGCATCAATAGATGACACTGTGTTGTTAGCAACATAGAATGTCGATGTGTGTACAGAGGAATCTAATGTCAGATTGCAGGTCAGGTTTGTGTCAAGATTATCAAGTACTGTGAAATTGAGCTGTGTGTTTGTCACTGAGAAATTCTCAGCTTCCGGCGGATAATTGAATATGATTGTTGGTTCGGTTAAGTCTATAAAAATGATTATGGATGATGAATTTTTCCTGTTACCTGCTTCATCCAGAGCCTCAAGAACAAGCTCATATTCTCCTTCTGAAAGTGCTGCCAAAATGACTGATGTTGATACTTCATCAGTTGCAGTACTGATATTTTTTGCCTCACCGTCAACAAAAAGAGTATAATTTATCTCTGTGTCAAGGTTATCATCTATATTGAACCATATCTCAGGTGTCTGATTGTTGAAATAAGTGAGGTTATGTGTCTCAAATACAGGCTCAGGATCTGTAACATCAACATTTAATGCAATAATCTCTGAATCCTTAATCCTTCCGAGATAATCCTGTGCCCTGACAAAAACAGAATGTATTCCTTCGCTAAATGTGATATTCAAGAGGTTGAAATTTGTATCGCTAACTGTGCCGTTCTGCCCATTGGGAACTGAATCAACATATATTGAATAATTTATTACACCACCTGTAAAGTCAACAAGACTAAAATTGAATTCATTAATCAGAGCATTTGTCCACGTATTGTTTTCAGGAGAAAAGATGGTTGAACTTAGGACAGTGATGTTAACAGTAGCATTGTTGTTCGTCTCATTAAGTTCTCCTATGCTGTTCAATGGATCTGCAACAACCCATATGTCATGATATCCTGATGTGATGTTCCAAGTCACATTGAATATCGCACTCGCTCCTATTCCTATGCTTCTTGTATCATTGCCGATATTTATGCCGCTTCCTGGCACACCGTCCCAGAAGCTGACCAGAACATTTGATGCCGGATTTCCTCCAATATTTGTGATGTTCGCAAATACTGTTATGTTCTCAAAAAGGTCAGGATTGCTGTCCGAGAAAGATATTCTTGAATTGTCCAGGTACATGTCAGGCTGATTGATATTGAAGAACCTTGTCTCTGATGTATTGACATTGCCGAGGTCATCGACGCATGTCACATTCCAGTAATGAGGGCCGTCTGTTAGGTTTGTCAATAGTATTGTCTGGTCTGCTTCATGCATACCCGTTGTCTGGTTTATCCTTAATCCTGCACCATCAGTCACAGTGATATTGCAGTCTATAGAAACCACATCAGAATCAAAAGCAGTGTAGTTAAAAGTGATATTGTTGATGTTCATGATTTCGTCGATATCCGGCGCATTCATCACTATCGCCGGACCGGATATGTCGATCCTGAATTCAATCTCTGCAGGAGAATATGTGTTGTAATCTGGTGCACTGTCAAGGCACTGGACTGTCCAATTATGCAATCCTTCATCTAGGCCAAAGACTGGGAAAGAATTTGATTGGTCCATGAATGGATTCTCTTCAGTCGTATTATACTGGCTATCAATGTACAGTGAGCAATTCTCTATGCCAAGGTCATCGCTGACAGTGTAAGCAAATACAATATCCTGGCTTGCAGTCCTTGTCTGGTTTGCAGGTGATGTCAGATTCACAGATGGAGGAGCTTCAACTGTGAATTCGATCAGACCTGAATAGGCTGTATTATTTATATCATCAAAGCAAGCCACACTCCAGTTATAGTATCCATCATTCTCAGATTTATCAGCATTGTATGATGTATTGTTGATGACTGATATATTAGCATATTCAAGAGCACCTTCATAATACAGGTCACAAGTGATATTCGTATCGAAATTATCTGTGACATTAAACTCAATCGTAAAATTGTTTGTAGTGACTGTAGACTGATTCAACGGGTGCATAATGTTTATTGTTGGTGCAGTGTAGTCTATTGTAAATGTCCTGATAGCTGGAGTTGTGGAAAGGCCCGTATTGTCAAATACTTCTACTGTCCAATTGTAGAATCCTTCTGCAAGGCCAAACACAGGAAATGCATTGTAGTTATCATTTGCAACAGAGAAATTTGTCTGGTTGATAGCACCATTAATGAACAAAGATGCATTAGCGATCCCGCCTGTATCTACAGTATAATACGTGAAATTAAATGCATTTTTGGTTGTCTTAAGTCCATCATCAGGGCTTATGAGCTGGACAGTCGGAGG
Organism: Nanobdellota archaeon; assembly: GCA_018815145.1. Classification (GTDB taxonomy): domain Archaea; phylum Nanobdellota; class Nanobdellia; order Woesearchaeales; family GW2011-AR15; genus WJJD01. The sequence continues at coordinate 17,190 of JAHIYL010000126.1, forward strand.
TACCCTCACTGAGAAATTCCAGGTCTGTGATGTATTTTTATTGCCGGCCTCATCTGTGCAGCTTACATTCCAGAAGTGTTCAATCTCTGTATCGATTGTCATATTCCTGCTGATGATTGTATTGTTTATGGAATCGATATCAAGGAACTCTCCTACTCCATCTACTGTTATGTTACACACCATATCCAAAGCATAGTTGTCAATAACAGAATAATTGAAAATCACATCAGATCCTATTATGATCTCACTCAATTCAGGAGTGATTAAGTTGATGTTCGGCTCAGTCAAATCAATATAGAAGGTCCGATTTTCAGTCTGATATGATAAACCTGAATAATCTGTGCAGTTTATGCTCCAGATGTATTTGTTTTCAGGCAATGCAAATAGGTTAAAAGTATTCAGGATTCCGTTGTCAGGATTAGGGTCATTCTGATCAACAGCGCCATTGAGGATCA